>DJYL01000033.1:0-15238 GCA_002448495.1 Pseudoselenomonas ruminantium
CCGCTCATCATCAGCAGCACCGGCGACATCACGAAGATATAGGGAATGATAAAGGCGGCAATTGCCAGCTTCGAAGCATTCACACCGGTCTTCAGCGCGTTGCCGCCGCTGATGCCTGCCCCGGCATAAGCCGCGAGGGCCACCGGCGGGGTAACGTCGGCGATAATGCCGAAGTAGAAGACGAACATATGCGCCGCCAGCACCGGCACGCCCATCTGCACCAAAGCAGGTGCCGCAATAGTAGAGGTGATGACGTAGTTCGCCGTGGTCGGCACGCCCATGCCCAGGATAATCGCCGTAATCATCGTGAAGAACATGGTCGGCAGGAGCAGACCGCCCGAAAGCGTCAACAACCCCGAAGCCAGTTTCAGCCCCACACCGGTTTTCGTCACCACGCCGATGATGATACCGGCCGCCGCGCAGGCCACCAATACGCCCAGTACATTGCGTGCACCTTTTTCCAGCCCGTTAATGATTTCGATGGGCCGCATACGGGTGGATTTCCGAAGTGCCGAGCAGAGAATGGCCAGCACAATCGCCACCAAAGCCGCCCGCATGGGGGTATAGCCCGATACCAACAAATAGACAATAATGATCAGCGGCAAAGCCAGATGACCGCGCTCCTTTAAGAGCGTAAAGAAATGCGGCAGCTGCTCACGGGGAATACCTTTGAGCTTGCCCCGCTTGGCCTCAAAATGCACACCGAGCCAAACACCGGCAAAGTACAAGAGTGCCGGGATCACCGCCGCCTTGACGATATCAATATAGGGAACCCCCACAAACTCCGCCATCAGGAAAGCGGCTGCCCCCATGACCGGCGGCATGAGCTGCCCGCCGGTGGATGCTGCTGCCTCTACCGCACCGGCAAAGTTCTTGTGGTAGCCGAGCTTTTTCATCATGGGAATGGTCAGCGACCCTGTCCCGACCACATTGGCCACGGAACTGCCGGACACCGTGCCCATAAGACCCGAGGACAGCACCGCAACCTTGGCCGGGCCGCCGCTGGCCCAACCGGCAATGGAATTGGCGAGGTCAATAAAGAATTTGCCCAGCCCCGTGGACTCTAAGTATGCACCAAAGAGAATAAACAGGAAGATAAAGGTCGAAGACACGCCCAAAGGGATACCGAAAATACCTTCGGTCGTGTAATAAATATGACCGACCAGCTGGCCGACCGTCAGCCCGCGATGCGCAAGCACACCGGGCATATAGGGGCCGGCAAAGGCATAAGCCAGAAAGGCCAGTACCACACAGACCATCGGCAGCCCCACCACACGGCGGGCGGCTTCAATCACGAGCAGAATGCCGATAACACCAACGACTAAATCCATATCGGATACCAGCCCTGCCCGCAGCACCAAATGCTGATACTCATAGATGATGTAGGCAGGTGCCGCCGCACCTAAGATGGCCAGCAACAAATCCAATGGATGAAGCTTGTGCCGCGACCAGCTTTTCCGCGTGGGATAAAGCAAAAACACCAAAGCCAGACCAAAGCCCAGATGCACGCCGCGCTGCAGCTGGGCATCCAGCACGCCAAAGGTTGCCGTATAGAGCTGAAATACGGAAAAGCAGATGGCAATAAAAGCCACGATTTTCTTCATCAGCCCCGTATATTCCATCGTGTCCGACTCTTTATCGAACTCCTTCAGAACCGCACTTGCGGTTTTCGCATCATGTTCATTCATACATAACCAATCCCTTCCATAAAGGCATTAACTCCACTGTGACCAAAGTTCCCGGCGCATACTGCTCATAAAGCGGAAAGCTGCGCCCACCAACATTTAAGGTAAGCTCCGTTCCCACACCGGTGCGTAAATCCAGCCGGTCATATGCCCGCTTCTGCCCCCGCAGCCAAAAAAAGTCGCCTTCCTGCTGGAAATCCCCCTCCTTTTCATCAAAGGGAAGCCCCACACCAAAGGACTGATATTTTGTCGCATTCAGAACAAAGCCATGACAGCCTTCCTCAACCGCCAAAAACTCCTCTACCGGCGTCTTTTGAACAGAATGGATAAAGCGCAGGGACAGCGGAAACCCTGCGGCGACCTCACCGAGATAAAGCCGTTCTCCGCCCGCCCTTAGCACCAGACAGGGCAGCGTGAGCACCTGCCACAGGGCAAAAAATACCCCTATACCACAAAGCAAAAACTCTTTCTGCAAAACACTCACCTTACCAAAAGAGCTGTCACACATTGTGCAACAGCCCTGCCGAACATCATCTTATTCCTTAAAGAACTTCTCTGCACCTGCATTGACGGGCAGCGGCATACCTTCCAGAGCCTTTTCCTTCAGGATGGCCTTTGCTGCGGAATGTGCAGCATGAATGCGGTCAAGATTACCGAAGAGAGCCTTGGCAATCGCATAACCCAGGCTGTCATCTACCTTTTCATTCGCCACCAGCATAGCCATAACCGATACCGCCGGAACCTCCTCATCAAAACCTGCATAAGCACCGGCCGGAATCACCGTCTTGGTGTAGAACGGATACTTGGCAATCAGGGCATCGGCCTTGTCTGCATCTACGGGAAGCAGACGTACTTTATGCTGGGAAGCGATATCCTGTACGGCAGAGGTCGGATAACCAGCCGTGAGGAACGCGGCATCAATATTGCCATCTTTCAAAGCACTGGCTGCTTCGGCAAAGGAAAGATACTGCGGCTGAATATCGTTATAGGTCACGCCATATGCTTCCATAATCTGGCGGGCATTTGCCTCTACACCGGAGCCGGCGGCACCTACAGCCACCTTCTTGCCCTTCAAATCCGCAATCGTCTTGATGCCGGAACTGTCGAGGGTCACGGCCTGACAGGTTTCGGGATAAAGCGTAGCTATGCCCTTGAGGCCGTCCACTTTCTTATCCTTGAACATTTCCGTGCCATTCACTGCATAATAGGTAATATCATTCTGAACAATGGCCAAGTCCACAGAACCATCCTTCAGCATATTGATATTGGCCACACTTGCCCCCGTGCTCTGCGCACTGGCGTTCATGCCGGGAATATCTTTATTCAGCACCTCAGCCATGGCACCACCGATGGGGTAATAAGTACCTGCTGTACCACCCGTACCGATATTTAAGAACTTCTTTTCCGCGGTATTGTCACCGCCACAGCCAGTAAGCACCACCGCCATGGCCACAGCAGCCAGCCCTGCCAACAGGGCTTTTTTCCACTTTGCAAACTTCATACTTACCCCTCCTATTGTGTCATTTGACTATATAATTAAAACAATACTTGCATATCTCATATATCATTATAGCATAGAGAGTATACACTGACAAGTATTATTCTGTAAAAAGCAGACATTCTGTAATGTATGTATGTATACATTGCACACTTTAACAACAAAAGGCATCATTTCCGATTGGGAAATAATGCCTTTTACTAATACACAGCTTAATTGTATATAATTT
The DNA here is from genome assembly GCA_002448495.1 of Pseudoselenomonas ruminantium. Taxonomy (GTDB): domain Bacteria; phylum Bacillota; class Negativicutes; order Selenomonadales; family Selenomonadaceae; genus Selenomonas_A; species Selenomonas_A ruminantium_I. The sequence continues at coordinate 3,413 of DJYL01000033.1, forward strand.
TACTGTTCCGTAGTCAATACTTCATTATCGCGCGCATCGCGGAAGGAGGACACACCCCAGCCCAAAACAGCAGCAGCAACAGCCGGGACGAACCAGCCCATGCCGATATCATAGAACGGAACATACGACGTCAGCACTTCTGTCAAAGCTGGGAACTTGATGCCGGCCGCAGCCAGACCATCCAGCACGGCAAAGAACAGGGTCACATTGACGGCCAAACGATAAATGCTGTAACGCCAGCCGATAAAACCATCAAAGAGGGACAGTACCACGAACACGATAACCAGCGGATAAATCGCTACGAGGAACGGCACCGACAGCGCGATAATCTGCGTCAGCCCCACATTGGACACCACGAAGCTGAACGCCGTGGACACCTGCACCAGACGGGCATAGGAAATGCGATTGTTCGACAGCTTGTTAAAATACCATGCCGTACCGGAAATCATCCCGCAGGAGGTCGTCAGGCAGGCCAGAGCGATGATGAATGCCACCAGCAGATTGCCCGCGGGGCCAAAGAAGATACCCACAGCCCCGGCCAAAAGCTGACCGCCGTTTTCTACGCCGCCCAGCACCCCGGCACTCGTTGCACCGATATAAGCCAGCGAGCCATAAACCATGGTCATAAGCGCCACCGTGATAAAGCCGGAAATGATGCAGATTTTGCTGACGGATTTGTTATCCGTCGTGCCCCGCATACGAATGGCATTAACGACAATCGTACCGATGGACAGAGATGCCAGAAGATCCATGGTCTGATAGCCGTCCTGGAACCCCTGCGAGAACGGTGCCGTGATATACGCCCCCGTAGCATCGAGCACTTCGCCCAGCGGCGTCACAAAGGATTTCACGAACAGAATAACCAAAAATGCCAGTAAGGCCGGTGTCAGCATCTTGCCGACACGGTCAATGAGCTTGTTCGGCGTCATCGCCAGATAGTACGTTGCCCCAAAGAAGAACAGCGTATAAATGAACTGACCCAAAGTCAAATCCTCAGCCGCCAGAAAGGGACGAATACCGATTTCAAAGGATACTGCACCGGTACGCGGTACGGCGAACACTGGGCCAATGGTCAGATACAGAATAACCAATAATGCCGTTGCCAGCCACGGATAGGTCTTGCGGTTCATAAACTCCACATACTTGCCGCCCTGCATGGCAATGGCGGTAATACCCAAAAGCGGCAGTCCTACGCCCGTTACCAGAAAGCCCAGCATGGCTATAATGCTGTTTGAGCCGGCAGCCTGCCCCAAGGCAGGCGGAAAAATCAGATTGCCCGCCCCAAAAAAGATAGAAAACATCATCAGGCCGACGGTCAGGATTTCGCCTTTGCTCATTCGCTTCATTCTTACTCACACTCTTTTCTTACATAATACACCTTTTGTCCACTCACACTGTACGCAAGCAAACATATAAAAAGCCCATGTCCCACTTTCCCGGACATGAACTCCAAGGTTCACCTTCGTTTTAGGATAGGTGTATTATAGCACAAAGACAAAAGACATTGCAAGAGGCTTTTTGTTTTTTCTGTGTAAACTCGTAAACTTTTATTTATTAGATATTTCTGTTATACTGTAAACAAAATTGTCTACGAAAATACATAATTCTAAGGAGGAAACGCAAAAATGGCCGAAGATAATGCAGAAAAAAAAGAACTTGACCCGCTGATTACCCAGCCACACGGCGTGGAACAGCAGGCCAAGATGGAAATTGTCCATATGATTCACAGCGGGGAATCCCCCTTTGACATCATCTACCATATCGCCAAGCGGTTGGAAAAATCCTCCGGCGAACCGGGATATGCCCAGTATGTGGAAGACCAGATACGCGCCGTCTACGGCTTCGCTTTAGAGCATGTAAAACCCATGCAGGACGAACTGCGCGATGTCGAGGAGCGCTTGGAGCGCATCAAAAAATCCTACGAAAATCCGGAATTTACCGAAGAAGAACACATCCGCATCGGCTTTGCCATCGAACGCCATAAGAAAAACATCGAACGGCTGAAAATCATGATTCAAAGAGCTGAAGCTGACCACGCCGACATGACCATTGTCAAAAACTAGCCAAAACCGCTGCTCACCAAAGAGCAGCGGCTTCTTCTTTCATTTTCTCTTCTATGGCAGCGACCCTTTCCGGCGCAATCTCCCGCAGTTCTTCCATTAGCTGGTTAAGCTGACTGGAAAGGGTAAACACCGTTCCTCCGCTGGTTTCCGAATAAAAAGACTCCCTGCGTTCCACGACATAATCATTCTTGATCAGTTCCCGATAATCCTCGCAGGGCACCGGTTCGGAGAAAAAGTATCCTTGCGCATACTCACAGCCTATCAGGCGCAAAAAGTCCACCTGTTTCTGGTTTTCCACACCTTCGGCAATCACCGGCAGTTCCAACCGCTTCGCCATACGCACGATGGAATCCAGAATATTGTCCGCCCGTCCATTCTCCACGCCTTTGGAGTCTGCCAGAAAACGCAAATCGATTTTCAGCACATTCACCGGCAAATCCTTGAGCATATTCAAGGAGGAATAACCGCTGCCGAAATCATCCATCAGGATGACAAAGCCCTTGGACTGCAACTCGCCAATGATTTCAATAATCTGCTGAGGATTCTCCACATAGGCACTTTCCGTAAGCTCCAGTTCTAACAGACGCGGGTCAAGATTATACTTTTGCGTCAAATCCTCAAAGACCTGCACCAGATTAGGGCTGTAAAAGTCTACCCGCGATACATTAATGGATACCGGCAAAACGGTGCGCCCTTCATCAATATCTTCGCGCAGCTGCTGGCATACCTTTTCCCAAACATATTTATCCAACTGATAAATAAAGCCATTCTGTTCAAAGATAGGGACAAATTTAGCGGGAGACACAAAGCCCAGCTTAGGATGCGCCCATCGCACCAACGCCTCTGCCCCCACGATTGTCTCCGTGAGCAAATCATACTTGGGCTGATAGTAAACGATAAATTCGTCCCGTTCCAGCGAACCATTCATATTGTTGACAATAACCTGCTCATTGACCATACTTGCCCGCATGTCTTCTTCGTAGACGCCGCAGACCACCAGCCCATTGCGTGAAGCCTTGAACAGCGCCATGGCTGCCCTGTCCAGCATAGAGGTTACCGACAGGCTCCGATCCTTTACGGTATAAACCCCATAGTAAAAGTCAATGCGATAATCCAAAGCAAAGGACACCGCCAGCATTTGCAGGGAATGAATCAGATGCTCCCGCAGATTCCCCATGGTAGGATAACACAACAGGAAATTATCTGCATAGAGACGCCCATAGACACAGGGATTCAACTGGATACTGGACAAAAACTGGGCGACATACCGTAAAAGCTTATCACCGGTTTCCTCACCGAACAAATCATTAATTACCTTAAATCGGGCAATATTAAAACGCATGATTTCAAATTCTTTGTCCGGATACTTTTCAAAAATCTCCGACACCCTCCGGCAAAAAGCTTTCTTATTATATAGGTTGGTCAACCGATCAAAATGAAGATTATACAAAAAGCTGGCAAAACCACGCTGCACATTAAGGCCGCAAAGCAGCCAACGATTTTCCAACGCACGAAACATCAGCAATATCCGATGCGTGCTGTACTTACGATTATGCGTAGAAAATTCTACAGCCGCCCTTATGGTGAACCCTTGGGCAGTTTGGACTTCCCCGCAGACAATCTTGCGCACCCTGACCCCGGACAGCTTCTTCTGGTTAGCCTCCAGAAAATCCATGACCTGCTCTCGTCCCTGAACAAAATTTAAGGAACCTACCCCAAAAGCGATGGCATCTTCAGTCAGCAAACCACGAATACCTGTGGTAACGCCGGATTCATAATATTCTCGGATGAATTTGCTTGCCAAGCTTGTAATTTCGCTACGCTCCATTCGCAATCTTCCCTTTCAGGATATTTTGACTCTTTTAATATTTATCATTATATCATATTCATCCTGAAAATGTGATTGAATTTTTCCATGAAAGTTCACTTCTACCATGCGTTCAATTTCCACCGTGTAAGGCGTACATTGATAACGATAGCGCTTCTTCTTAAAGTCCGCAATACTCTTGGAGCGCCCTGTTTCCTGATGAGGAATTTTAAATATCCATCGAACTAATCTTCTCCGCTTTCATAAAGGCGGAGATTTTTTGTACGCCGCGCATGACTTCATTGTAATTCTCCGGGGTCAGCGACTGCGGGCCGTCAGAGAGTGCTTTAGCCGGGTTCGGATGGACTTCCATCATCAGGCCGTCGGCACCGGCGGCGATAGCGGCAAAGGCCATGGGTTTTACCATGCGCCATTTGCCTGTACCATGACTGGGGTCTACGATAATGGGCAGATGGGAAAGATGCTTCACCGCCGCTACCGCACTTAAATCGAGCGTGTTGCGCGTATAGGTTTCATACGTGCGGATACCGCGTTCGCAGAGCACCACATTGGGGTTGCCCGCATTCATAATGTATTCGGCAGCGTTTAACCATTCGTCAATCGTTGCCGCCAGACCGCGCTTCAAGAGCACCGGCTTGCCGCATTTGCCGACTTCCTTGAGCAGACCAAAGTTCTGCATATTGCGCGCGCCAATCTGGAGCATATCCGCATACTCCACGACCCGCTCAATGGCCTCGACCGTGGTAACTTCCGTCACCACGCGCAAACCCGTACGCTCGCGGGCTTCGGCCAAATATTTCAGGCCTTCAACTTCCAGCCCCTGAAACGCATAAGGGGAGGTACGCGGCTTATAAGCACCGCCGCGCAGGAACTGGGCACCGGCCTTTTTGACAATATCTGCCGCCTCAAAGAGCTGTTCCTTGGACTCCACTGCACAAGGCCCTGCCATAACGACCGGCGTGCCATCACCGATTTTTACCCCCGCCACATCAATAACACTGTTTGCCGGATGAAATTCCCGGCTGGCCAGTTTATAGCTCTTGGAAATCTCGACACTCTTTTCCACACCGTCCAATGCGTCAATGGGCACTGAAGCCAGCCGCGTCTTATCGCCGATAACGCCGACAATCTTCTGCTGACTGCCCTCCATCACCTTGGCCTGCAAGCCTGCGCCCTCGATAACCGCAATGACTTCCTGGATGTTCTCTGCCGTAGCATCCACATTCATAATGATAACCATTATTCCATCCCCTTCTATATAAGTGATTAGTTAACCGTAAGTACTGGGAAAGTCCCCAGATTCCGCAGCCAGATGCTTTTCTTCTCCACCGCTGCCAAAGACTCGCTAAGCTGCGGTGAATCCGTATACTCCAAATCGAAAAAGAAAATATAGGCACCGAGTTCCGTCCGCGCAGGCCGCGACTCAATCCGGGTCATGTTGATGCCCCGCTGAGCAAACTCCTTCAAGACCTCAAAGAGCGCACCGGCTTTCTGCCCATCAATCTGACAAATGACCAATACTTTTTCCTTGGGCAAAAATGACAAATCCTCCCGCCCCACCTGAAAAAAGCGGGTGCAGTTGGCGGCACTGTCCTGAATCTCCGTGGCAATGGGCACCAGTCCCAAAAGTTCCCCGGCCCGCGCCGTGGCAATGGCGGCGCTGCCAGAATCTGCCGGAGCTTCCGCCACAATCTCCGCCGCCCGCGCGGTACTGGCCACCTTGATGAGTTCTGCCTGCGGATAATGCGCCTGTAAAAACGCCCGGCACTGCGAAATCGGCTGGGCATGAGAATAAATCCGCTTAATCTCACCTTGGCGCCGTGCTAAAAGTTGATTATGAACAGGCCAGATAAGCTCCCGCCAGACCGTCAGCCCCTCACTGCGCGCCAACGTGTCCAGCGTGATATTGATGGCCCCCTCCAACGAGTTTTCCACCGGCACCAAAGCCGAAGCCACCTCACCATTTTCCACCGCCTGCAAGCAGTCAAAAATATCGGCAAACAGCACCAATTTATAATCTTCGCCTGTCTGGCGCTTCAAATAAACAGCAGCCGCCTCACTATGCGTCCCCGCCGGCCCCAGCACCCCCAAAGTCTTCGTCATATATACTCCCCCGAAATCTCAATGATTGTCAATATCATAACACAAAGCCACTCAATTAACAAGCATTTCCAATAAAAGTTACAATAAGTGCATTGCAAATAAACACATATACTAAAATATAATAACAACATAGATGATAAGCAGGATAGCCTGAGGGGGCTGGCGGCTGTTGCGCCAATGCGTCAGCGGCGCGGCGTAAAGAAATTATTTTTTCCCTACATATTAAAACAGCTAAAAAGACCAACTGTCTGAGCACAGCGAGTTTTGGTCTTTTTAGCTGTATCAAGGGAAAAAATAATTTCAGCCGCAGAGCGAAGCAGTGGCGCAACAGCCGCCAGCCTCCGCCAAGCACCTCGAATATCAGTCGCTCAAATCCTGCTTTAACTTTAACAAATCCGGACACAAATCCCCAATGGAACTGGCCAAATCATCCTGCGGCTGCAAAATATCGAGCACCGGCTGCATAGTCTTGCGGAATTTTTCATCATCCTGCATAAGCACCAAGATTGCACTGGTATTGATGGCATCCGCCAGAGCCGTATGCTGCGTGCCTTCAAACTTATGATCCATTGCCCCCAAAGCATGTTTAAGAGCCAGACTGTTATGCAGCCCCAAACGGTCATCAAATACCTGCTGCAAATCCACCCAGCGGCTATCCAGCCAATTCACATCAAAATCCGGCAATTTGAAACGACATTCCTTTTTAAGCTGTTTGATATCCGACATGCTCCATGAGTAAATTTGCGTTTCTTCCTCGCCAATCCAGTCCACAAACCGCTGAAAGGCTTCTGCATAGTGCCCATGCCCATCCACCATTTCCTGCTTGATGCCGGTAAGATTCGTGATATGCTTCTTTATCTTGCCGTATTCCGGCTCCACATAGCACTGGAACTCAGCTTCCTGCTGAAAGTTCTCATTCAGCCGCACCGCACCGAATTCGATAACCTCTTCCTTCATCTGTTTCTTGACTTCACGAAACTCCCGGTCAACGGGATTCATTTCCAAATCGATAACGACATACTTCATTAAAATATCCCTGCGCTTTCCTTATTCATTATCTATTATATTCTACTGAAAAGCGCCTTTTCCTTCAATATCTTTTCCCGAAGGAGCACACAAAAACTGCACCAGCTTTGCCGCACCGGCAATATCATCAATATCGTACTGCCGCACGGGAATTTCTCCATGCTCACCGCTGCTGAACACCGCCACGGTATCCTCATCCACCAAAAGTTCTCCCAGACCGCGCCACAACGAAAGTTTCGGCATGTTGCCGTGATTGCGGCTCTCAATCAGCACCACATCCACATCCGCAAGCCGCCCTGCAATATCCACAAGATTTGCCCGCTTCTCCGTCTGCTGCTGGATAAAATAGCCTTGGGGCGATACTACCGCCACGCCGGCAGCTCCTGCCTGACGAAAGCGCCAGCTGTCCTTGCCTTCTTCATCCACATCATAGCCGTGGCAGTCCCCCTTGACTACACCAACACGCAAGCCCTGTGCTTTCAGACAGGGAATCAGCCTTTCGATAAACGTGGTCTTACCCGTATTGGACTGCGGCGCGGATATGGTCAGCAAAGGTACAGGCCGCTGCGCATTGAGCAGCCGTCCCTGCACCAAACGAAAATCCGCCGGCGTATTGACATTAAAAAACGCATCACTATCCGCAAGCTCTACAAATTTATGTGGTACCTGTTCAATGACCAGACCGATTTTATTATCACCACGGCTAAGAGCCGCCTCCATCACTGGCAGAATTTGCCGATGATAAATACCCGCCAATGGCTGTCTGCGTCCCCCCACCACAGGAATAATCGCCAATTCTCCATTTGCAGCAGTCAATAGTACCCTTAGCAAGTCATACGACACCAAGGGCATATCACAGGATACAGCCAAGGCATAATCTGTCTGCAAGTGCGCTAAACCGGAACGAATCCCCTCCAACGGCCCTGCCGCAGAACGGGAATCCGCTACAAAAGTAAAGCCATATGCGGAACATAAAGCAGACAGCTCCGCCGACTCCGCCGCACCGCACAAATACCGTTCCCGAAAAGGAATCGCCGCCGTTTTTTTCAGCAGTCTTTCCAGCATGGAACACCCATCCAGCTCCAAAAACCGCTTATCCCGCCCCATTCGTAAGCTTCTGCCACCGGCGACAATCATTATACCGATATCCTGAAAGTCCATCTATGCAATCTCCCTAACAACCCATGCCAACAGGTTTTCCTCCACCGCCCATCCCACATACTTAGCCACTTTTACATCTGCTTGACCGGCACCGGGCCGCGGGAAAGGGCGATGGCACCTGTACGGGCAATTTCGATGATTTCGTATTCGGAAAGCACTTCGATAATGCCGTCAATCTTGCTCTGCTGACCGGTCAGCTCGATTACCACATTTTCCGGGCTGACATCAACGATACTTGCGCGGAAGATATTGACGATATCGATAAGTTCGGCACGGTTGCTCTTATCGGCACGGACTTTAATCATCACGAGTTCCCGCTCAATGGAATCGACTTCGGACAGATTGACGATTTTGATGACATCAATGAGCTTGCCCAGCTGCGTGACCACCTGATCCAGTTCATTTTTCGACTCCACGGACACCACGATATTGATGCGGGTAACCGATTCTTCCTCGGTATAACCGGCAGAAATGCTTTCGATATTGAAGGCCCGGCGGCTGATAAGCCCCGATACATGGGTCAGAACACCGGGTTTATTGTCAACGAGAACCGCAAGTAAATATTTTTTCATCATTATTTGCTACCTCCCAGCACCATCTGGTCAAGACGTTTGCCGCCCGGAACCATGGGCAGGACATCTTCTTCCTCGGGAATCAGGACATCAATTAAGGCAGGGCCCTTTTCCGCCATGATTTTCGGCAGTACCGTTTCCAGTTCCTCTTTTTTCGTCAGGCGATAGCCTTTAAGCCCCATAGCCTCTGCCAGTTTGACAAAATCCGTCTTGCCCTTGAGTTCCGACTGAGAGTAATGATGATTGTAGAACAGGCGCTGCCACTGGCCAACCATGCCCAGAATGCAGTTGTGGACAATGACCACCTTTACATCGATATTGTTATCCGCAATGGTAGCAAACTCCTGACAGTTCATCATAATGCTGCCGTCACCCGTAAAGAGCACCACGCGGCTGTCCGGTGCGCCAATCTTGGCGCCCATAGCCGCCGGCAGACCATAGCCCATAGTGCCCTGACCACCGGAGGTCAGGAAATGGCGCGGCTTAAATACATCAAAGAACTGCGCCGCCCACATCTGATGCTGACCCACGTCCGTAACCGCAATGGTATCCTTGTCAGCAAGTTCACTGATTTTCCGAATGAGTGCCCCCGGTTTAATCGCATCGCCCTGCTCCACGAAGCTGAAGGGGTGCTCTTTGTGCATCTTCAGGACTTCATTCTTCCAGCCCTTGAACTTCTCCGCAAATTTCTCCTTCGTGGCCGTGAGTTTCTTGTTAAAACGAGGCAATGTCCAGCGCAAATCCCCAAGCACCTGCAAATCAGCCGCCACATTCTTGTTGATTTCCGCCCTGTCCAGCTCAAAATGCACGATTTTGGCCTTGGGCGCAAAACCGTCCACCCGTCCGGTCACGCGGTCACTAAAGCGCATACCGATACACAGCAGGAGGTCGCACTTTTGAATGGCCATATTGGCGGCATAACTGCCGTGCATACCCGCAAAGCCCAAAAAGCCTTCCGTATCGGCAGGCACAGCGCCCAAGCCCAACAGCGTTGACGTGACGGGCACGCCCAGTTTCTTAGCCAGCTTTTGCACTTCTGCCGCCGTATCCGAACTGATGATGCCGCCGCCGGCAAAAATCAGCGGGCGTTCCGCTTTGCGTACAGCTTCCACCGCTGCGGCAATCTCCTCCTCATTGCCGTCATAAACGCCGGAATAGCCCCGCAAATTTACTTTTTCCGGATACTTATAATCAATCTTGGCATCAAAAACATCCTTGGCCACATCGATGACCACCGGCCCTTTGCGTCCCGTACGGGCAATAAAGAACGCCTCTTTCAAAACGCGGGGCAGTTCCTTGACATCCTTGACCAGATAATTGTGCTTGGTAATCGGTGTCGTAATGCCGAAAATATCGGCCTCCTGAAAGGAATCCTTGCCAATGTAGGGATTGGCAACCTGTCCGGTAATGCAGACGAGCGGCACAGAATCCGTGCAGGCCGTGGCAATCCCCGTAATGAGGTTCGTTGCCCCCGGCCCGGAAGTGGCAAAAACCACCCCGACCTTTCCCGTAGCCCGTGCATAGCCGTCCGCCGCATGAATAGCCCCCTGCTCATGCCGGGTCAGAATATGCGGAAACTTCAGCTTATACACCGCATCATACAGCGTCAGCACCGCTCCCCCCGGATAGCCAAACACCACATCCACGCCTTCCTTTTTCAGGCTCTCTAGTACCGCCTGAGCTCCATTCATCATCAAAGCAAGCCCTCCCCTTGTATTATACTGGGTAATTGTTTACATTTTATGACAATTCACAGATAATATTATACACCATATGTATACAAAGTTACAATAAGGAGAAATCAAACGTATATATCACTCCTCACCCAACAGCCAATCCATTATATTGACATTGCGAATCCCCTCAAAATCACGGATATGCGTCCTGTCCATAGTCAGCAAAATCTTTTCATAAGCATCTGGAATAACCCTCAACGGTTTCAGTTCCCGCTCTCTTGTCCCATCATCCAAAACCGAAGCAGATACTTGATAGTAAACCTTGCGCTCAGCTTTGCTGGCCACAAAATCCACTTCTAATGTTCCCACCTTGCCAATTGCCACATGATACCCCCGGCGCAAAAGTTCCAGATAGACAATGTTCTCCAGCACATGTCCATAATCGCCCTGCTTAAAATCCAGCAAAGCATTGCGCAGACCATTATCAACGATGTAGTATTTTTCCTGGGTCTTCAGGTGCATTTTCCCTTTTATATCGTAGCGCTGTGCCCGATAGAAAATATAGGCCTTCGTCAGCATCTGCAAATAATTATCCACCGTAGCTGCCGCTGCTTTTCTTCCCTGACTGGTCAAATATCCTGCCACTTTGCTGCTGGACACAGGATTTCCCACATTATCTGCCAGAAAACGAACAATATTCTCCAGCAATGCCGGGTCGCGGACAGCGTTCCGCTGTATAACATCTTTCATCAAGACGGTGTTATAGATACCGGCCAAAAACATTTCCATGGTATCATTTTCCTGCGGCAGGCTCGGAATCAGCGGTAAGCCGCCATACTTCATATAGTTTTCAAAAGCCTCGCTCTTATTCTCCCGTACTTCCTGCGGCAGAAACAACAAATATTCCCGGAACGACAACGGAAACACTTGTATTTCCACATAACGCCCGGCCAGCAGAGTGGAAAGGTCAGAAGACAACATGTTCGCATTGGAGCCGGTAATGTAAATATCCACACCGCCTTCCATAAACAGCGAATTTATTGCCCGTTCCCATGAATCCACCTGCTGAATCTCGTCCAGCAGCAGATACATGGAGCCAGTCAGCAACCGTTCCTTGATATATGCATACAACTGCCGATAGTCCCTAATCGTATCAAATTCCATAGCTTCAAAGTTGATGCGTATAATCTGCTCATCTTTGATGCCTTGTTCCTTCAAATCCTCAGCCAGCAGATTCAGCAAGGTAGATTTCCCTGCCCGCCGCATACCGGTAATTACTTTGATTAGCGGCTTATCTTGGAACTTTTTTATTTTTTTTAGATATAGTTCTCTTTTTATCATAAATTATCACCTAATTTTATTATAAAATAAAAAAGTACGCCGTGCAATAAGTTTTA
>DJYL01000033.1:15313-16519 GCA_002448495.1 Pseudoselenomonas ruminantium
TAAAACTTATTGCACGGCGTACTTAATATTTATTTTCTTTTGTGGATTTTACACCTTGAACTGTGCCACCTGTTTTTTGAGGTTTTCCGCACCTTCCATAGACACGTTGATTTTTTCCAATATGTCATTGGCTTTTTCCGCCACGTCGGTGACTTTTTCCGCCACGGTGGTGTTGCCCACAGCACCTTCGTGGGTGGCTTTGGCAATTTCTTCCATGGACTGGTTCATGACTTCCACGGATTCAATCAAGTTCTGTGCGCCCTGATTGCTTTGTTTGGCAAAATCATTGAGATAACCGGCATCTTCCTGATAGCGTTCCGCCGTTTCATTGATAAGGTCATAATCCTTGCTCACTTTTTCTTCAACGAAATTCAGCAGTTCAAAGGCCCCGTCTGACAAATTCTGCACGGAACCGGTAACCTTGCCCGTGAGGTTTTGGATTTTTTCGGCAGTATCATGAGACTGCTCGGCCAGTTTGCGCACTTCATCAGCAACCACCGCAAAGCCACGTCCGTATTCGCCGGCGCGGGCTGCTTCAATGGCCGCATTGAGTGCCAGAAGGTTCGTCTGTTCGGCAATTGCCGTAATATCCTGCGTGAGGCTGTTGATGTTTTCGACCACCTTGGCCGACTCGATGGCTTCTTCCAGCGAGGATTTGGTCTGGGTATAGATATGTTCGGCCTCCGCGCTGGATTTGGCCATAGAACTTTTCAGCGATTCTGCCCGCTTTGCCACTTCTACCGTATAAGTCTCACTATCGGCAGCAGCCTTGCCGGTAGCATGGATTTTTTCGCTCAGATGATCGCTGATATTTTGCAGGCTTACCGTGGAGGCGGCTGTTTCTTCCATACCGGCAGCCATTTCCTCGGTGACGGCAGACATATCCTGTGCACTTTCATTGAGAGAGTTCACGAGTCCCTGCACCTCAATAACCATATTGGCGCTGTTTTCGGCTTCGTCATGGACATTTTTCAGCACCGAGCGCAAGGCCTTCTGCATTTTGCCCAAAGCCTGCATCACCATGCCCACTTCGTCCTGCCGATTCATCATGTCTGCGGGGATATCCTGCGTCAAGTCGCCATCGGCTACCGCATTCAGGTGCTCGATAGAGGTTGCCAAAGGCGAAGCGATATTTCTGGCAATCAGGAAGGCCACGGCAATACCTACCAGAAGCCCCAGCAAAATAATGCCGACAAATACCTTAAT
>DJYL01000045.1 GCA_002448495.1 Pseudoselenomonas ruminantium
CTGTTGATATCCACACTTAAATGCCCTGCCGAAAGCATATAGAGATACTTTTTATTCATCACGTCAAGCTCCTTAAAAAATTTATTCCTATTGTAACAAATTTTTCCATCACGAGCAATTTGCCTTGCAATTGAATATCACCAAAGAAAAAGCAGGCCAGCCGGTCAAAAGTGACCAGCTGCCTGCTTTTTACGTCAATCAACGATTGTTCGCATTACCATCATCCCAGCAATAGCCTCTGTGTCCATGGCCATGACCACGGCCACGACCGCCGCAGTACCAGCCATCATCGGCCTGATTAGCTGTATCCTGCCAACAATACCCCGGCCGAGCATCTACTTTCGTATCCGCTGCCAATGCCGGAACTGCGCTGGCCAGCATCAAACCGGCAGCGCAGGCTGCAACAATTTTCTTCATGGTAAACCCTCCTGTACATGTACATCTTCCTGTTAACAGTCGATTAACAGTTTTATTTTACCAGTCAATTGTGACGTTAATGTGACTTTTTAAACCACATTTGCATCAAATTTCCATGGAACTGATTTTCTCTGCTTTCATAAAAGCAGAAATTTTTTGTACGCCCCGCATAACCTCGTTGTAGTTCTCTGGAGTCAAAGACTGCGGGCCATCGGAAAGGGCCTTGGCTGGATTGGGGTGAACTTCCATCATCAAACCATCTGCACCGGCAGCAATGGCCGCAAAGGCCATGGGTTTTACCATTCTCCATTTGCCCGTGCCATGACTCGGGTCAACGATAATCGGCAGGTGGGACAGGTGCTTTACAGCCGCCACCGCACTTAAATCGAGCGTATTGCGCGTATAGGTTTCGTAGGTGCGAATACCGCGCTCACAGAGCACCACATTGGGATTACCTGCATTCATAATGTATTCGGCAGCATTGAGCCATTCGTCAATCGTTGCCGCCAGACCACGTTTCAAGAGCACCGGCTTGCCGCATTTGCCCACTTCTTTCAAAAGGCCAAAGTTCTGCATATTGCGGGCGCCAATCTGCAGCATATCCGCATATTCTACCACCCGTTCAATGGCTTCAACCGTGGTAACTTCCGTCACCACGCGCAAGCCTGTACGCTCGCGGGCTTCGGCTAAGTATTTCAAGCCTTCGACTTCCAACCCTTGGAACGCATAGGGGGAAGTACGCGGCTTGTAGGCGCCGCCGCGCAGGAACTGGGCACCGGCCTTTTTCACGATTTCCGCCGCTTCAAACAGCTGTTCTTTGGACTCTACCGCACAAGGCCCTGCCATGACCACCGGCGTACCATCACCGATTTTTACGCCGGCCACATCAATTACGCTGTTTGCGGGATGGAATTCCCGGCTGGCCAGCTTGTAGCTCTTGGAAATCTCCACGCTCTTTTCCACGCCGTCCAAAGCATCAATGGGCACCGAAGCCAAGCGCGTCTTATCGCCGATAACGCCGACAATCTTCTGCTGGCTGCCCTCCATCACCTTGGCCTGCAGGCCTGCGCCCTCAATAACCGCAATGACTTCTTTAATGTTTTCCGCCGTAGCATCCACATTCATGATAATAACCATAATTCCATCCCCTTCTATATAAATGCTTAATTAACCGTAAGTACGGGGAACGTCCCCAGATTCCGCAGCCAAATACTTTTCTTCTCCACAGCAGATAACGCCTCCACCAGCTGCGGTGAATCGCTGTACTCCAAATCAAAAAAGAAGATATAGGCTCCGAGCTCTGTCCGCGCCGGCCGCGACTCAATACGCGTCATATTGATGCCCCGCTGGGCAAATTCCTTCAAGACCTCAAAGAGTGCACCGGCCTTCTGCCCATCAATCTGACAGATGACCAATAATTTATCCTTGGGCAAAAATTCCAAGGCCTGTCGTCCCACCTGGAAAAAGCGCGTGCAGTTGGCGGCACTGTCCTGAATCTCTGTGGCAATCGGCACAAGCCCCAAAAGCTCTCCCGCTCTGGCCGTAGCAATGGCCGCACTGCCGGAATCGGCCGGCGCTTCAGCCACAATCTCCGCCGCCCGCGCGGTACTGGCCACCTTGATGAGTTCGGCCTGCGGATAATGCGCCTGCAAAAACGCCCGGCACTGGGAAATCGGCTGCGCATGAGAATAAATCCGCTTAATCTCACCCTTACGCCGCGCTAACAGCTGATTATGGACAGGCCAGATAAGCTCCCGCCAGACCGTCAGCCCCTCACTGCGCGCCAACGTGTCCAGCGTGATATTGATGGCACCCTCCAACGAGTTTTCCACCGGCACCAGCGCCGAAGCCACCTCACCATTTTCGACCGCCTGCAAGCAGTCAAAAATATCGGCAAACAGCACCAATTTATAATCTTCGCCTGTCTGGCGCTTCAAATACACCGCCGCCGCCTCGCTATGGGTTCCCGCCGGCCCCAGCACCCCCAAAGTCTTCGTCATATATACTCCCCCGAAATCTCAATGATTGTCAATATCATAACACAAAGCCACTCAATTAACAAGCATTTCCAACAAAAGTTACAACGAGTTCATTGCAAATAAACACATATGCTAAAATATAATAACAACATAGATGATAAGCGGGATAACCTGAGGAGGCTGGCGGCTGTTGCGCCAATGCGTTAGCGGCGCGGCGTAAAGAAATCATTTTTTCCCACATAAAAACAGCTAAAAAGACCAACTGTCTGAGGGCATTGCGGCCTTTTTTAGATTACAATAGTGTAAAATACAAAATTGCACAATAAAAAGGCGCTGCGGATAAAATGCTTTCGCATTTCATCACAGCGCCCAAAATTATATAAATATCATTTATTTTCGAGAGAAGAGAACAATACTTTATTTTCTCCTGTCTTAATATTAATCTTTTCTTTATGCAGAATTGTAAATCGATGCTGCCCTTCTGTATAATCTCGTGCATCCCGGAACAATGAGCGTGTAACATAACAAGATTCCCCATCTTTCGCTAAGAATACATATATAGCAATATGTCTCGCACCATCTGTAATAACATAATCAGCCGGTATCGCCGAAAACCTTGCCTGCCCATAACGGGCATCAAAACTGAACAGCAGATTATCCTCATCTAAAATGTGTTCCAACTGCCCGGCCAGCTTTATCCGTTCACTCAACTGGCTGTTTAGGAAGTCACTGTGTTCAATAGTAGCCAACGTAATCTTCCCTCTTAGAATTTCATCAAAGATTACAGCTGTTGAACGTCTGCGCCTTAAACGTAGCTGGTCAATATCCTTTAGCTTGTGAAGTCCGGCAATATGATGATAATGCGAGTTATCAAATCCAATCGACAGATTCACCAATTTTCCTGCATGGGTGATAATCAAGTCATACCTTATGTTTTTCAATTTTGCAAATGCTTTAGCTGATTCACGCAACCAGTCAATCTCTTGTTCCATAAAAATCTCCGTATGAAAATAGTAAAGGCTCTGCCGCAGCAGAGCCTTTTGCACATTTTCTGTCAGCCAACTATTTCATGGCATAAGCTAGGTCGTGGCAATGTGCAAGCCCGGAAACGTGGCTCATCATGGCAACGCATCCTAGCACGCCCCCATGAATCAACACCAATTAACAGACAATCCAGTCATCTGTTGTTATACTATAATTATAAATTAACATAAAAATGCCGTCAAGAGGTCAAAACAGCCTGTATGCGCACAGACTACAAAATACACAGCACAAACACCAATATCCATATTATATTGAATGTGCTACAATTGAGACAACAGTACGGCACTCAACCGGCTGCTTATCTAAACGTGTCACAGGAGGTTTTTATTCATGTATGAATTAATCAGCCATATTTGTGCTGTCTTTCAGCATCTTGCCGATTTAGTCTGGGGGTTCCCTACCAATCTGGAATGGTACGCCCAGCTCCCCATTATCGGTGAACTGCCGTTGGTCATCATTCTCTTAGTTGGAACCGGCATTTATTTCACCTTACAGCTTGGCTTTGTGCAGGTCAAATATTTCCGTTATGGTCTGAACACCCTGATACATAGCCAAAAGACGGAGCAGGGCATCAGTCCTTTGGCCTCATTCCTTCTCTCTACGGCCATGCGGGTAGGCCCCGGAAATATTCTGGGCGTAACGGGAGCCGTTTCCACCGGCGGCCCCGGGGCCCTGTTCTGGATGTGGTTCTCCGCCTTCTTCGGCATGGCCACGGCCTTTGTCGAATCCACACTCTCGCAGATTTACAAAGATAAGCAAGGGGATGAATACGTCGGCGGACTGCCCTGCTATGGCCGCAAACTTTTGGGTGGTGCTGCCATTGTCGGCGGGACTTTGAGCCTGCTGTATATCGTCTATGCCCTGCTCTGCATTCCGGCTCAGGGCTTCAATACCCTATCGGCCATGACGGCCATCACGCAGAACATAACGGGCAGGGAACTGGCTGCTGGCAGCACGCTTGTCTGGATTTTCTTTCTGCTGCTTATGGGCGTGACCACGTTCTCCATCTTTGGCGGACTGCGGCGCATCACCAAAATCACCGATGTACTCGTGCCCATCATGGCCGTTATCTATGTGGCCGCCGTTATGATAATGGTGGCCCTGAACCTTGACCGTCTGCCCTGGTTCTTCTATGTGGTCGTGACCGAAGCCTTCCAGCCCGAACCAATTTTCGGCGGTGCTCTGGGCATTGCTCTTTCCCAGGGTATCAAACGCGGCCTGATGAGCAATGAGGCCGGACAGGGCACGCTGTCCATGCCCGCCGCAGTTTCTCATGCCAAACATCCCTGTGAGCAGGGCATCATTCAGGCCATCGGCGTTTTTCTCGACACCATGGTCATCTGCACGCTGACGGGCTTTGTCCTCATCATGGGACAAGCATGGATGGGTGAGGGCTCTGCTGCCTGGATGGAAATGGGCCGTCTGGACAAATTTCTGGCTTCGTGCGCGCAGCTGCTGGGCAGTGGCACCGGTTATGGTCTGGCTACACTCGTCATCAGCATTTGCTTTGGCATCTTCGCCTTCACCTGCCTGCTGGGCTTCCTGTCCTTTTCCGAGATATGCGCCCGGCAGCTTTCGCATAACAAGCTGTTCATTGCCTCCGTCCGTCTGGTGAATTTGACGGTACTGGCTTTCGGCATGGTCACCAACATTGCCGGCTTTGACCTCAGCGCTCTCTGGAATCTCAGCGACTTTGCCAACATCGTCATGGTCTGCTGTAACCTGCCGCTTCTCTATCTGGGCTTTGGCAAAGTACAAAGGGCTTTCGCTAATTTCAAAGGCCAAAAGGAAGAATTCAATTCCGAAACATTTGGTTCACCTGTGCCGGTTTGGGACGAATGCAGCGCAGCAGCTTTACCTGTAATAAAGGATGCCCAGTGCTGATAGGGGCGGCAATAAAAAACGGCTTGCAGATTTCTCTGCAAGCCATTTTTATTGCTTATTTCAGATTCTCGATTTCCGTTCCCGTTGCTCTGAGGCGGGCGATGGCACGCCGCAGGGCCAGCTGGGCACGTTCTACGTCGATATTTCTGGCTTCTTCGCCGCCCTGATGGAAGGCAGCGATACGTTCTTTGGCGCGTTCCATGGCACGCTGGGCACGATTGATGTCGATATCAATCGGCTGTTCAGCGGCGGTGGCCAGCACCGTGATTTTTTCCGGCGTGACTTCCATGAAGCCGCCGGACACAGCGATAAGCTGTTCGTCCCTGTCGGAACCATTGAGACGCACGCGCATGGCATGGGGCAGAAGTCCCGTGACCAGAGGAGCGTGTTTGGGGAGGATACCCAGCTCACCGCCCGTGGAACGGACGATAAGCATGCTGATGTCCTCGGCATAAACCACTTTATCCGGGGAGACAATCTCTAGCTGGATCGTAGCCATAGATTATCCCTCCTTTTCCAAGGTCTTTGCTTTCTCCACAGCTTCGTCAATATTGCCGACCATATAGAAGGCAGCTTCCGGCAGATCATCGTATTTACCTTCAAGGATTTCCTTGAAGCCGCGCACCGTTTCTTTGAGCGGTACGTATTTACCCGGAGAACCGGTGAATACTTCTGCTACGAAGAACGGCTGGGACAGGAAACGCTGAATCTTACGCGCACGGGATACGGTGAGTTTATCCTCATCGGACAGTTCTTCCATACCTAAGATGGCGATGATATCCTGCAGTTCCTTGTACTTCTGGAGCACTGCCTGCACGCCGCGGGCCACCTGATAGTGTTCCTCGCCGAGAACTTCGGCATTGAGGATACGGCTGGTGGAATCGAGCGGGTCAACGGCGGGGTAAATACCCAGTTCTGCAATCTGACGGGAAAGTACCGTCGTTGCATCGAGGTGGGTAAATGTACCAGCCGGTGCCGGGTCAGTGAGGTCATCGGCTGGCACGTATACGGCCTGTACGGAGGTGATGGAACCTTCCTTGGTGGACGTAATACGTTCCTGCAACGCACCGATATCGGTGGCCAGGGTCGGCTGATAACCTACGGCAGACGGCATACGGCCGAGCAGTGCGGATACTTCCGAACCTGCCTGAATGAAACGGAAGATGTTATCGATAAAGAGCAGCACGTCCTGATGCTGAACATCACGGAAGTATTCTGCCATGGTGAGGCCCGTCAGACCTACACGCATACGGGCTCCGGGAGGTTCGTTCATCTGACCGTAAACGAGTGCGGTCTTGCCGATAACCCCGGATTCCTTCATTTCACCCCAAAGGTCGTTGCCTTCACGAGTACGCTCACCTACGCCGGCGAATACGGAGTAACCGCCGTGCTCGGTAGCGATGTTATGGATAAGCTCCATGATCAGCACGGTCTTGCCTACGCCGGCACCGCCAAACAGGCCGATTTTACCGCCGCGGGAATACGGTGCGATAAGGTCAACGACCTTGATGCCCGTTTCGAGTACCTGGGCGCTGGTTTCCTGATCTTCAAATTCCGGAGCAGGACGATGAATCGGCCAATACTCAGCGGCATTGACCGGAGCAGGGTCCTTATCCACGGTCTGGCCCAGTACGTTGAAGATACGGCCCAGAGTGCCTTCACCAACGGGAACGCTGATCGGCGCGCCGGTATCTTCGGCTTCCATCCCGCGGGTGAGACCATCGGTAGAGCTCATGGCGATGCAGCGGGTTACGCTGTCGCCGAGGTGCTGCATGACTTCAACCACGAGGTCGATGTCCACTTCACCGGCTTTACCCTTGATGGTAATTGCGTTCAATATTTCCGGCAGTTCGCCAGCCGGGAATTCAATATCTACGACAGGTCCGATAACCTGTACGACTTTACCTTTTGCCAATGGTAAACCTCCTTACGATGCCCTTATTTCAGAGCTTCGGCACCGCCAACAATCTCGGTGATTTCGTTGGTGATACCTGCCTGACGTACCTTGTTGTAGTAGAGGTCCAGTTTGCTGATAAGCTCTTCTGCGTTGTCCGTTGCATTGCTCATGGCGTTCATGCGGGAGCTTAACTCACTTGCCGCCGACTGCAGGAGCGCTGCATAAATCGTGGTGTAGAGATACTGCGGAAGCAGGCTTCCGAGTACCGTGGCGGCATCCGGTTCATAGATGTACTCGGTAACCGGGCCTTCCGTGCCCTCCTCTGCCTCAAAGGGCAGGAGCTTGAGCACCTGCGGCTCGCAGTTGATTGCCGAGATAAACTTCGTATAAACCATCTGCACTTCCCGGATTTCTCCGGTCTTGAAGCGTTCCACCAAATCATCGGCCAGTTTCTTGGCCAAGTCGAAGTTGGGGCGTTCGCTGACGCCGATAACGCTCTTTACCACATCATAACCGCGATTCTTGAAGTGGCTGGTACCCTTGCGGCCGACAATGACCAGCGGGGTATTTTTCTTATCCTCCACCAGTGCTTCCGCTGCCTTGCAGGCGTTGGACGAATAAGCACCGGCAAGGCCCTTGTCACTGGTGACAAGCAAAATGAGCTTTTTGCCGTCCTCATGCTTAGTCAGCAGGGGATGGGAAAAATCATTTCCCGCGGTAGCAGCAATCTGCTGTACCACCTGCACGACCTTTTCTGCATAAGGTTTGTTGGCAAGTGCTGCCTCTTTGGCATGACGGAGACGCGAAGTCGCCACCATGTTCATGGCACTGGTTATCTGCTTGGTACTCTTTACGCTCTTAATGCGATGGCGGATGTCCTGTAAACTAGCCAAAAAGAATCACCTCGCTAACCTTATGCCATTTTGTATGTTACAGTTTCCTTGAATTCCTCGATAGCTTTGGTAAGCTCTGCTTCGATAGCGTCATCAAGTTTCTTCTGCTCGGCAATCTTCGCGCCGATATCCGGATGCTGTGCGCGCATGAACTTCAGGAAGTCGTTATGGAACTCGACAACCTTCTCTACCGGAATATCAGCGAGGAAGCCGCGGACAGCGGTGAAAATCACCATAACCTGTTCCTGTACGAGGAGCGGGCTGTACTGTGCCTGTTTCAGCGTTTCAACCATGCGGGCACCGCGGTCGAGCTGTGCCTTGGTGGCCTTATCGAGGTCGGAAGCGAACTGGGAAAATGCCGCCAGTTCGCGGTACTGCGCGAGATCCAGACGCATGGTACCGGCAACCTGCTTCATGGCCTTAATCTGTGCCGAACCGCCTACACGGGATACGGACAGACC
>DJYL01000163.1:0-1676 GCA_002448495.1 Pseudoselenomonas ruminantium
TCCGGCAAGCCCTACAAGAAGTCGGCGCGTATCGTCGGCGAAGTTTTGGGTAAATATCACCCGCATGGTGATACATCCGTTTATGATGCTATCGTCCGCATGGCACAGGATTTTTCCATGCGCTATATGCTGGCTGATGGTCACGGTAACTTTGGTTCTGTCGATGGTGACCCGGCGGCTGCCATGCGTTATACGGAAGTCCGTATGTCCAAGATTTCCGAGCTGATGCTGCAGGATATCGACAAGGAAACCGTGGATTTTGTGCCCAACTATGATGAGTCCTTGAAGGAACCTTCGGTATTGCCGTCCAAGTTCCCGCAGCTGCTCGTCAATGGTACCTCGGGTATCGCCGTTGGTATGGCAACCAATATCCCGCCCCACAATATGCGGGAGGTTATTGATGGCACGCTGATGCTGATTGACAATCCGGATACGACCATCGAGGAACTCATGACCGCCATCAAGGGGCCGGATTTCCCCACGGCAGGTCTTATCCTGGGCAAGGAGGGCATCAAGCAGGCTTATATGACGGGCCGCGGCATCATCAAGATGCGGGCCAATGCCCATATCGAAACCATGAGCAACGGCAAGCCCCGTATCGTGGTTACGGAACTGCCGTATCAGGTCAATAAGGCACGTCTGATTGAAAAGATTGCGCAGCTCGTGCGCGACAAGCAGATTGAAGGCATTACGGATTTGCGGGATGAGTCCGACCGTAACGGTATGCACATCGTTATCGACCTGCGCCGTGATGCCAACGCCAATGTCATCCTGAACCAGCTCTTTAAGCACACGCAGCTGCAGGACAGCTTTGGTGTCATCATGCTGGCACTGGTAGATGGCAAGCCGCAGGTGCTGAACCTCAAGCAGGTGCTCCATTACTATATCAAGCATCAGGAAGAGGTCATCACCCGCCGGACGCAGTATGAACTCAAAAAAGCCGAGGCCCGCGCCCATATTTTGGAAGGCTTGACCATTGCACTCGACCATCTGGATGCGGTGATTACGACCATCCGCGAAAGCCGTACGGCAGATATTGCCAAGGAAGCCCTGATGTCGGGCTTCAAGCTTTCCGATAAGCAGGCACAGGCCATCCTCGACCTCCGTCTCCAGCGCCTGACCGGTCTGGAACGGGAAAAGATTGAGGAAGAATATCAGGAAACCTTGAAGGCGATTGAAGAATACAAGGCCATCCTTGCGGATGAACAGAAAATCCTGAATATCATCAAGGAAGAACTCACGACGGTGAAGGAAAAGTACGGTGATGACCGCCGCACGAAACTTACCATTGACACTTCGGAAATCGATGTGGAAGACCTCATCGCCGAGGAAGATGTGGTGATTACCCTCACCCATAACAACTACATCAAGCGGATGCCGCTCGACACCTACCGCCGCCAGAACCGCGGAGGCAAGGGCATCAAGGGCATGGGCACGAAGGAAACGGATTTTGTGGAAAATCTCCTGATTACCACAACCCATCATACCATCCTGTTCTTTACGACCCGTGGACGCGTATACAGCCTGAAAGCCTACGAGATTGCTGAATCCAGCCGTACGGCCAAGGGCACGGCGATTATCAACCTGCTGCAGCTCGAACAGGACGAAAAGATTACAGCGGTTATTCAGGTCAAGGGCTTTGACCCGGATAGATACCTCTTTATGGCTACCCGCAA
>DJYL01000163.1:1808-17518 GCA_002448495.1 Pseudoselenomonas ruminantium
TAACCTCGATGATGATGACGACCTCATGGGCGTGAAATTCACCGATGGCGAAAGCTATCTGATGCTCGGCACGAAGCTCGGCAAGGCCATTGCCTTCTCCGAAGATGATGTTCGCTCGATGGGCCGTATGGCCCGCGGTGTCAAGGGCATTACGCTGGCTGACGGCGATGAAGTGGTCGGCATGGATATTCTCGTGCGCAATGCCGAAGTCCTGACCGTTACGGAATGCGGCTATGGCAAGCGTACCAGTACGGAAGAATACCGCGCGCAGACCCGTGGCGGCAAGGGCCTCATCAATATGAAGGTCACGGAAAAAACCGGTCAGGTTGTAGGTATTAAGGTAGTCCGCCCCGGCCATGAACTCATGCTGATTACCAACGATGGCATCGTTATCCGCACCAACGTGTCCGATATCTCCGTCATCAGCCGCAACACGCAGGGCGTCAAGCTCATGACCACGGCAGAAAACGACAAGGTTGCTTCGATGGCTACTTTGGAGCAGAAGGAAGACTAAAAGACTTATAACAATCAGAAAAACCGATTAAATCAACAATGCAATGCTGATTTAATCGGTTTTTTGTTATACTTTATTTTTGCAGCAGTTCCCGCGTATGCTGAGCAACCATTTCCGGGGTCATATTGCGGTTTCTGGCCACGCCGGTTTTGCGGGCGGCTTTGGCCACGGCAGCGGCAACAGTCGGTGCAACCTCCGGGTTAAAGGGGCTGGCGATAATATGTTCTTCGTCCAGCTCGGCAGGGCTTATGAGGGAGGCAATCGCCCGGGCGGCGGCCATCTTCATTTCCTCATTGATGGTGCTTGCCTGAACATCCAATGCTCCGCGGAAGATGCCGGGGAAGGCTAAGAGGTTATTGACCTGATTGGGGAAGTCGGAACGGCCTGTGCAGACGATTCTGGCACCGGCTTCTTTGGCCAGATGGGGCAGGATTTCCGGTTCGGGATTCGCCATGCCCATGACGATGGCATCTTTCTTCATGGTGCGTACCATATCCGGCGTTACACAGCCAGCTACGGAAACGCCGATAAAGACATCGGCCTTGCGGATAACGGCGTTTAAGGGGCCTGCTTCATGGCCGGGATTGGTGATTTTCGCAATGTCTTCCTTGTAGGGATTCATGCCGTTGGGACGGCCGTCATAGATGGCACCACGGGAGTCGCAGAGGATGATATTGCGTCCGCCTGCCCGATGGATAAGGCGGGTAATGGCCTGACCTGCTGCACCGGCGCCATTTACGACGAATTTTGCCGTGGCAAAGTCCTTGCCGACAATCTTGAAGGCGTTAATCAGGGCAGAAACTACGACAATGGCCGTGCCGTGCTGGTCATCATGGAATACGGGAATATCCAGAGTCTTTTTTAGCTCTTTTTCAATATCGAAGCATTGGGGAGCTTTGATATCTTCCAGATTGATGCCGCCAAAGCTGGGCGCCATCAGCTGAACAGACTTGATGACTTCCATAGGAACCTGCGTATCCAGACAGATGGGAACGGCATCAACACCGGCAAAGCCCTTAAAGAGAATGGCCTTGCCTTCCATTACAGGCAGTCCGGCTAAAGCGCCGATATTGCCAAGACCAAGCACAGCTGTGCCATTGGTAACTACTGCTACCATATTGCCCTTGCTGGTGTATTCATAAGCTTTGCGCTTATCCTCCTTGATGGCCAGACATGGCGCCGCAACGCCCGGGGTATAGGCAAGTGTTAAGTCTTCTGCAGAATTTAGAGGAACTTTGCTATGGACAGCCAGTTTTCCCTGATTATTTTTATGCAGCTCTAAAGCTTTTTCATTTACATTGCTCATCGAAATACTTCCTTTCCTGTATCGTTTTATCGTTTAGTAAAATGCCGGAATTAAATCTGTGCGTTTGGTTACGGTTTACAGTTTTTGCTAATTAACGATACATATGTAATAAAAATGTAATATATACATTATAAACTACTGACAAGAAAAGACAAATATAAAATATTGATGGATACGATAACTGAAAGGTATAGCAAATATAGCAAAAACCGCTATAAGTTTTCTGGGTGCGAAAACTTATAGCGGTTTTGTGATTGTTGGCTGTTAACGTGTTTTGCCTATTCCGGCACTGGGGGTAGGCACGGCTGCAGATTCATTGGTTGAGTCGGTCTCTGAGTTGGCCGTTGTTTGACGGCGGGACGTCTGTTCATCATCGCTGCTGGTTCGTCCTCCACGTTTTTCACTGCGGGAGCGTTCCTCGCGGTCAATATTTTTGTCCTCGTCTTTGCGTTTTTCCTTGTCGGCTTTATCCTCTTTGTGGCGGTTTCTGCTGCTGTCCGAGGGTTTTGCGCGGCCAATGGAGGTATCGCTGGCCGGAACTTCGCTGGCACTGGCAGGAATGCTGTTTTCGTATTCCCGGATATCGGCTTCCATTTTGGTCTTGTACTTACCGCTGAGGGATACACCTAACGTGTCTGCAACGGTCAGGCGGAGTTTATTCAAATCAGGAATCCAATAGCTGATTCCCTCAATATAAAGCGGTTTGCCGGGAACCATATCGGTTTTGAGACCATTGTTTTTGGACTCTTTCAGCGTTCCGGCAAATTCCAACAGCTGGCGGAAGGAAAGGTCCGTTTCAATGGAACCCATAACTTCCTTGATTACCGAGGGCAGCTTCGGAATGATAGCCGGGGATACGATTTTTTCCATACAGGCCCGTACAAAGTCCTGTTGGCGGCGGATACGTCCTAAGTCCCCTTCTTCGTCACGGTAGCGCACATAGGTTACGGCCTTGGCACCATCCATATGCTGCATTCCCGGCTGGAAGTCGATGATAAGACCGCCATCGTCATCCCACGGGTCTTCATAATGCATGCGCTTGGGCACATCAATGTCAATGCCGCCAATGGCGTCGATGATTTTTTTGAAGGATTTGGTATTGATGATAATGTAGTGGTCGATATTTACGCCTAAAAGATTTTCTACTGTATCCTGAGAAAGTCTTTCCTTACCGTAGGCATAGGCTGCATTTACCTTGTCAAAGCCGTGTCCTTTGATTTTTACGCGGGTATCACGGGGAACCGACAGCAAGGAAGCCTGATTGGTCTTGGGGTCGATGGAGGCAATCATCAGCGTATCGCTGCGGCCTACATCATCGTCGCGCTCGTCTACGCCCATAATCATAATGGTGGCTTTATCCTTGGCAGTGAGCAGTTCCTCACTTTGTTTTTTCTCTAAAGGTTTTTCGGTTAAGCTGTTGCTGGCGAAATAAGCACCGCCCAAAGCCGCAGTTAAAAATACCGCCAGCATTAGAAGCCATGGCCAAATGCGACGTTTTTTACTGGCTTTGCGAGGTGGAATATTTGAATTTTGCAAAATCATACCTTCTTTTCTTCAGAAATTTTACATAATATCATCATGTTAACCTATCTTTATTATAAACCAATTAAGTATAACAAACAAATCTGAAAAAAGCGAGGGGAAGACGAAAAAAATGTTACAATAGGGATATAAGGAGGAGGATGGATATGGCAAAAGAAATAGAACGTAAATTTTTGGTAAAAGACAAGTGGCAGCCGCAAAATGAGGGGATAAAGATAGCTCAGGGGTATCTGTCCACAGTGCCGGAGCGGACGGTCAGGGTGCGTGTGAAAGGCAATCAAGGCTATATTACCATTAAGGGAAAGAACAGGGGCATCAGCCGGGCAGAATTTGAATATGAAATTCCTTTGGGCGATGCCGAAGAACTGTTGAAGCTGGCAGAACAGCCGATTCTATCCAAAACCCGCTATTTGGAACAGCATGGAGACAGCCTTTGGGAAATTGATGTTTTTGCCGGTGATAATCAGGGGCTGATTGTGGCAGAAGTGGAACTTCCCCATGAGCAGGCAGATTTTTTCCGTCCGGAGTGGCTGGGAGAGGAAGTATCCGGCGATGTCCGTTACTACAATGCAAACTTAATAAAAAATCCGTTTTCACGGTGGAAAAAGTAAATTTTTGTAAAGTTATGCACAGTTTATGTCTTATCCACAAGATTTTCGCGAAAATCTGGGGATAAAAGCACAAAATATAGCTGAAAAGCATTTGTCAAGATGAAGATATGGGGTTATCCACGGATTTATCCACATTATCCACAGAACAGGACGGGAATAAAATAAACAATATACACATGGTCTTTATATATTATAGTAGGAAATGAAAAAACAGCGATAAGTTGTGTACACTTATCCACAGCTGTGGATTAATATGTGGATAAATTATTTTGCTTTGTACGGATATTCACATAGACAGGCAGGATTTTGGCAATAGAGAGCGAACTTATACAAGAATAAAGCATAGTTATGACTGGAAAAGAGGTGAGGGAGCATGCTGTCGGAGTGGGAATTACTTCTAAGGCTGGTTCTCTCCTGTGTATTAGGCGGGATAATCGGTTACGAACGCCAATCCCGCAGAAAATCGGCGGGATTGCGTACGAATGTGCTGGTGTGTCTTGGTTCCTGCCTGATTATGGTCATGTCTGTTGAATTGTATCAGGCGGTAGAAGGCAAAACGAATGCCGACCCGGCAAGACTGGCTGCTCAGGTGGTCAGCGGCATAGGTTTTTTGGGAGCCGGTGCCATTATGAAGGAAGGCTTGTCCGTTACCGGTCTTACCACGGCGGCCTGTCTGTGGGTAGTCGCCGGTGTCGGACTGGCGGTTGGGGCAGGGTTTTATGCCGGAGCGTTGATTAGTACAGCTTTGGTGTTTGTGACTTTGGGCAGCCTTTCCCGATTGGATGATTGGGTCGATCATGAAAAAAACCTCTCTCTCAACATTCATACGGTGGACAGACCGGGACAGCTTATGCGCATCAGCCGCTGTCTGGAGGATTTGCAGCTGCGGGTGCGTGGTGTAAAGGTCAAGGCCGATGAGGATGAAGTGGACGAAGCCGGTGAAAAGTGCATGTATATCGATTTTGAAATATTCAATAAGCAAAGTATTAAGAGTATCATCATCGTGGATGCGGTGCGGCAGATTGATGGGATTATCCGAGTAGATGTGGTGTGAAAAATTTTCTTTGTCAGGGTACAGGGATTTTGCTTTTTGATGGGGAATAGTAACAGTAGATGATGGCGAATGGAGAAGGAGTGACTAATAATGAATCCAGAAATCATTGATACCATGGTGCGGGCAGCCATGCAGGTGATGGATAATGCTTATGTACCTTATGGTAAAGCGCCTATCGGTGCTTGTGTATTGGCTAGTGATGGCACATTCTATACGGGCTGCAACATTGAAAATGCCATTCCCCGCTTGTCGGTTTTTGCTGAGGAAGTGGCGATGTACCGGGCTGTTGCTGATGGCAAGCGGGAATTTGATGCGATTGCGGTTATTGGTGATACGGAAGAACCATTTGTTCCCAATGGGGCTGTTTGTCAGTTGTTAGCGGAGTTCAATGTACCAGAAATCATTATGACCAATATGGATGGTGTGGTAAAGACCGCTAAGCTTACGGATCTTATGCCGTATGCGCGGGCACCGATGGATAATGCCCTGCGCCCTGTGGAAGACGATTAAAATTTGCGTTAAAGTTATGCCCCGCTTCTTTCGATATATTAGGAAGAAGGGGGGCATTTTTATGTCGCAGATGGGACTTGAAACACTTTTGGCCTTACAGAAACTGGCAGATAAATCGTATAAACGCACGAATAGCAGCAGGGTCAAGGAAACGAAAGCTGAGGAAAGCTATCAGGATATATGGAATAAGGTAAAAAAAGAACAGGAAGAATGGGATAAGACCCTAAATGAATACGACCTGACCAAGTACAAGCTGGGGCTTATGGACAGCTTCTGGTCGGACAGCCGCCGTAAGACACAGGATTATTTGTACAGTTACTATAAAAGGCAGCAAAGGACGTTGAATCAGCAGGCAATCAATGAAGTAGCGCAGAATATTGCCTGGCTGAATCAATTAAATAACAGCGGCTTGTTAAATGGCAGTATCGATACGGAAGCGGCACAGGCCACAGGCAAGGCTTTGACAACGGCTTTGCAGACAACTATGCTGGCAAGCATCAGAAATTTCCAGATAAATTCTTTTTTAGGCTTGTAAGGAAAAGCGGCAGGATTAAGCGAAGGTTTGTCGAATTAGGAAAATATTGATTGCATATTTGTTTTGTGTTTTCCAAGGAGGTAGCTATGAGGCAAGGTTATTTTTGTGGCAGAATTATTCTGCCACTAATGCTGTTAGGCCTATTGCTGGTGAATTTAGCAACACCGGCGCGGGCTGAATCCCGCGATGTCAATCCGCTGGATTCATCGGGATTTGTGGTGCTGTCGGATGTGGTGCCGGATGTCGTGCAGGAAATCCGCTACTACTCTACTTATAATTTTGTGGGGGAAAGGATTACCGGCTATGACGAACCCTGTGCCTTGATGACCAAAGAGGCGGCTGCGGCGCTAAAGAACGTAGCTGATGAACTGCGGGCCAAGGGCTATCGGCTCAAGGTCTACGATGCTTACCGTCCGCAAATGGCGGTGGATCACTTTGTCCGTTGGGCTGAAAATTTAGGCGATAAACGCATGAAGCCCTATTTTTATCCTCAGGTAGAAAAGAATCGCTTGTTTGTCGAGGGATATATCGATGCCAAATCCGGTCATAGCAGGGGCAGCACGATTGACCTGACACTGTTTGATATGTCCACGGGCAAGGAAGTGGATATGGGCGGTACCTTTGATTACTTTGGTGAACTCTCCCATCCGGATTACAAGGGCAATCTGACGGCAAAACAGCTGCAGAACCGCATGCTTCTCCGCGAGGCCATGGTGCGTCATGGCTTTAAGCCGCTGGCTACGGAATGGTGGCATTTCACCCTGCGCGATGAACCCTATCCAGATACCTATTTCAATTTCCCGGTAGCCAAGCTGCCAAATTCCAATCCGGCAATCAAGGAATCGCCGAATTGGGTACAGAAGCTGTCGGCAGCCAAGACTGCTGATCAGCTCTTGGTAGTCGGTGCCATGGGCAAAACTACGGCCTGGGTTTCCTTGCACGAAAAGAATGCCCAGGGGCAGTGGGTACAGATTATGACGACACCGGGCTTTATCGGTAAAAATGGTCTGGGCAAGACGAAGGAGGGCGACAGCAAGACCCCTGTGGGAACCTTCCATTTCACCGCGGCTTTTGGTATCGCACCTGACCCGGGCTGCGCAATCCCCTATCAGCAGGTAGATGAAAACAGCTACTGGTCCGGCGATGGCCGTCCCGGCATGAAGTATAATGAGATGGTGGATATTCGGCAGTATCCAAGATTAAATAAAAACGACAGCGAACATATCGTGGATTACAATCCCAATTATATTTATGCTATGAATATCAGCTACAACGAAGCAGGTACACCGGGCAAGGGCTCGGCTATCTTCCTGCATTGCCTTGACGCTAAAAAGCCGTATACCGGCGGCTGCGTAGCAATTCCCGAAGATAAGATGCGCTTTGTCATGCAGCATGTACAGAAAGATTGTGCTGTGGTTATCAATTCGTTAGATAAGCTGGGCGGAGCGCTCTGATTTCTCTGCAAAAAAAAATCCGTGCCCGGAAAAGGCACGGATTTTTTTTGTGGAGAAAATTATTCTTTAATTGGCTTTTTCAGTACGGAGAGCACTGCGCAGCCTACTACAGCACCGATGACGATAGCTGCCAGATACATGCCGGCATTGCCGATGGTGGGAACTACGAAGATACCGCCATGGGGAGCACGCAGGGTGCAGTCAAACGCCATGGACAGGGCACCTGCCGTAGCAGAACCGATGAATACGGAAGGAATTACGCGCAGGGGGTCACCAGCGGCAAACGGAATAGCACCTTCGGTGATGAAGGACATACCCATGACATAGTTGGTGATACCGGCTTTGCGTTCGCTTTCGGTGAAGCGGTTCTTGAAGAAGGTCGTGCATAGAGCGATAGCCAGAGGCGGAACCATACCACCAGCCATAACAGCGGCCATGACATGGTATTCGCCGGAAGCCAGAAGACCAGTACCCGTTACATAAGCTGCCTTGTTGATCGGGCCGCCCATGTCAATAGCCATCATGCCGCCCATGACGATACCGAGCAGAATGCGGGCATTCGGATCCATGTTCTTCAGCGTGTCAACGAGCCAGGTGTTGATTGCACCAACCGGCGGCGCGATGATGAACATGCTGATGAAGCCGATAATCAGAATACCGAAGAACGGATAGAGCAGAACGGGCTTGATGCCATCCAGAGACTCCGGCAGAACGGAGAAAGCCTTTTTCAGGAAGTTTACGGTGTAACCGGCAACGAAACCGGCAACGAGAGCGCCGAGGAAGCCGGAGCCAGTAGTACCTGCCAGTGCACCGCCGACGAAACCAACAGCAAGACCCGGACGGTCAGCCATGGACATCGCAATGAAGCCGGCGAGAATCGGCAGCATGAAGCCGAAGGAGGCACCGCCGATATCCTTGAAGAACTTAGCCAGCGGCGTGTTGGAACCGAAGTTACTCGGGTCGATGGAGTAATCATCGAACAGGAAAGCCAGAGCGATTAAGATACCGCCACCGACAACGAAGGGCAGCATGTGGCTGACGCCGTTCATGAGGTGCTTGTAAATCTGACGGCCAAGGCTTTCACCGGATACATCAGCCGCAGATTCTTCGGCATCAGAACCGGAAGAATGGTAAATCGGAGCATTGCCGGACAGAGCACGGTCAAGGAGTTCATCTGCCTTGTTGATGCCGTCTGCAACCTTGGTGATGATGGTCGGCTTGCCATCGAAACGAGCCATAGCGACGTTCTTATCCGCAGCGACGATGATGGCATCTGCTTTGGCAATTTCTTCCGCGGTCAGCACGTTCTTGGCACCGCCGGAGCCGTTGGTTTCTACCTTGATGGTGATGCCGCGCTTTTTGGCATGCTGTTCAAGGCTTTCAGCGGCCATGAAGGTGTGGGCAATGCCTGTGGGGCAGGCCGTAACCGCCAATACCTGAATATGGTCAGCTTTCGGAGCTTCAGCAGCTTCTTCAGCGGC
Organism: Pseudoselenomonas ruminantium; assembly: GCA_002448495.1. Lineage (GTDB taxonomy): Bacteria > Bacillota > Negativicutes > Selenomonadales > Selenomonadaceae > Selenomonas_A > Selenomonas_A ruminantium_I. The sequence goes on from DJYL01000163.1 coordinate 10,816, forward strand.
AGCCGGTGCAACGAACTTGCCGTCTTCCTTGGCATCGATGAGTTTCAGGAATTCGTCTTTGCTCTTGGCGGCAATCAGGGCTTCCTTGAAATCCGGGTCCATAATCATGGTCGCCAGCTTGGAAAGGATTGCCAGATGGTCGTCATTGGCAGAGTCGGGAGCCGCAATCATGAAGAACAGGCGGCTCGGCTGGCCGTCCATGGATTCAAAATCCATACCGGCAGGCACCGTCATCGCGGCAAGGCCGGCAGCCTTGACACCGGCACTTTTGGCATGGGGAGTGGCGATACCGTCGCCAAGGCCGGTGGTGCCGGATGCTTCGCGGGCGAAGACGTCTTTTTTGTACTGTTCTTTGTCGGACAGGTTGCCGCCGGCTTCCATGAGGTCAGCCAGCTGATTGATTGCGGCAGCTTTGTCCGCAGGGGATGCGCCAAGAACGATGCTCTCGCTCTTGAGCAGATCGGTAATACGCATAATGTTCTCTCCTTTACAAGTAAAAGAATTATATATAATGCCTAAAGGCGTGAACCCGAATTCAACTGAACGTCAGGCGATGGTGGCCAATAGCGCTTCAACTTCCGGACGGGTAGCGAGATTTTCGCTGAAGGCGGAAGCAGAACCCGTGGCTACACCCATGTGGAAGGCTTTTTCAAAGTCGCCGTCAGATTCCATAAAGCCCGTGATGAAACCGGCTACCATGGAGTCACCAGCACCTACGGAGTTTACGAGCTTGCCTTTCGGTGCCGGGCATTTGAAGGAGTGTCCTTCTGCCGTCAGCAGGATGGCACCGTCACCGGCCATGGAAATCAGCACGTTCTGGGCGCCTTTTTCCTGCAGCTTCTTGGCGTAGGTGATGATTTCTTCATCTGTGGTGAGTTTCACGCCGAACATATCGCCGAGTTCGTGATTGTTCGGCTTAATGAGGAACGGATGATACTGCAAGACGTTTAAGAGCAGTTTCTTTTCGGCATCAACGACGATGCGGATGCCTTTGCTGTCAAGGCGGGCCATGATGCGCTGATAGATGTCATCCGGCAGTGTCTTGGGAATGGAACCTGCCAGTACCAGCGTATCGCCGCTGACAAGCTTATCGAGCTGGGCAAAGAGTTCTGCCTGCTTGGCTTCGCTGATGTCCGGCCCCTGACCGTTGATTTCCGTTTCTTTTTCGGCCTTGGCTTTTACATTGATACGGGAAAAGCCCTGCTCAAGCTGGACGAAATCACTCGTCACGCCAAATTCTTTTAACTGGCGTTTGATTTCTTCACCGGTGAAGCCGGCGACAAAACCGAGTGCCGTGCTGTCATGGCCTAAGTTCTTGAGCACGATGGACACGTTGATGCCCTTGCCGCCGCCTAAGACCTGTTCGTAGTTCACGCGGTTGATTTCGCCGGCAGTGAAGCTGTCCAGACGGACGATGTAATCCAAAGATGGATTGAAGGTTACAGTGTAAATCATCTTTCATTCTCCTTCAATAACAGTGGTGTAATCACGGTATTTTTTATCCTCCAGCCGTCCCGTGATGATGGTGGCGCTGGAGAGGTGGGCAAAGGTAATCGGGGAAATTTTGTTGAATTTTGACCGGTCAGCCAGTACAAAGGCTTCTTTGCAGCGGAGCAGGGCGGCACTCTTGATGGTGCCTTCGTCTGCATCCGGTGTGGAAAAGCCGGATTTGGGGCTGATGCCGTTGGTACCGAAAAAGCCCTTGGTGAAATTGTAGTTCTTGAGGCTTTCCATTGCTTCGGTGCCGACCACGGCTTCGGTGACGGCTTTCACCGCGCCGCCGATAATAAAGACCTTGAAGCCTTTGGCGGACAGGCGGGCGGCATGCTGCATGCCGTTGGTGACGAATACCGCACTGGTTTCCGTCAGAAAGTCAATCAGATGCAGGGTAGTGGTTCCGGCATCGAGATAAACAAAATCTTTGGGTTTTATGAGTCCCGCTGCCTTGCGGGCAATGGCGATTTTTTCCTCCGGGAATAAATCGTTCTTGGTTTTCATATCCTCCTCGGCGCTGCTGTAGCTGTTGTCGAGGGAGGTGGCACCGCCGTACACTTTGTAGAGGCGACCGCTTTTGTGCAGGGCAGCCAAATCACGGCGCACTGTGGATTCAGAAGCACCCAAAGCCTGGGTGAGGTCAAGGACGGTAACAGCCTTTTTTTCTTCCAGTATGCGCAAAATCGTGGCATAGCGTTCTTCGGTCAGCATGGCTATCACTCTCCTAAATTTGACGTTTTATATATCATACAACTAAAGTCCGTCAAAGTCAATCAAAGACACGAAAAAACACGCAAAAATTCGCTAAATCCCGCCAAAAACTGCCGACAAAGTACGTTTGTACTTTAGTATAATACAAAGATAAACAGGAAAAAGGTGATTGTTGTTTATGAACAAATTATCGTATATAATAAATATGATGGAATTTGAAGGAGTGTGAGGCGCATGGAAGAAAAAGCAGCTTATGAAGCGGGCAGTACAAAGCAGAAGATTGTCCAGCATCGTAAGGCATCATTTTATGTCAAGAAATATGCCATGATTTTTGTCGGGGCAGTTATTGCCGCCGTAGGTTTGGAATTGTTTTTGATTCCCAATAATGTTATTGACGGCGGTATTGTCGGTGTGTCCATTATGATGCAGACGCTTACGGGTATGAGCCTGGGCGTGTTTTTGGTGTTGCTGAATATTCCTTTTCTGTTTATGGGGTATAAGCAGATTGGCAAGAACTTTGCCATTGCCACGTTGATTGCCATTTGTTTTTTGTCTGTCTGGTCGGAGATTTTCGGGCCTGTGCCCAAGGTTACGGACGACCCTTTCTTGGCGGCGATTTTCGGCGGTATTATTGATGGCTTTGGCGTAGGGCTTATCATAAGGGCCGGGGGGAGTCTCGACGGCACGGAGATTGTGGCCATCATTATGGATAAGAAATCGGTATTTTCCGTGGGCGAAGTGGTTATGTTCATCAACCTCTTTATTCTGTCCAGTGCCGGCCTCTTATATGGCTGGGACAAGGCCATGTACTCGTTGGTCGCTTACTTTGTCATTTCCAAGATGATTGATGTGGTCATCAAGGGCCTTGATGAATCCTATGCGGTGATGATTGTCACCAATGAACATGATGAGATAACCTCGGCCTTAAATGACCGTCTGGGGCGGGGCGTGACCCTGCTGCACGGCGCCGGCGGCTACACGGGGGAGAGCAAGGAAGTGCTTTACTGCGTGGTCACGCGTCTGGAAGTCGATAAGCTCAAGGAAATCGTGCTCGACAAGGATGAGAATGCCTTTGTGACCATCAATGCCGTCCATGATATTGTCGGCGGCAGATTTAATAAAAAATCCATCCATTAAAGCCTGTTGGCTGGGAATGACCGGGGTTGTGGAGGTGGTCTGATGAAAAAGAAATATGCCTTGCTTGGTGTGCTCTTTCTATTTATTGTATCTGCACAGGCTTTGGCTGCTGAACGCGTTCCTCTGCGGGTAGCGCAGTTTCCATTGCTGGTGCAGAGTTATATGCAGCCTGCGCAGAATGTACAGGACCGGCTGGAAAAACGCATTGACCGCAGCCTGCATGTGCCCTTGAACGGTACCTTAAATGCGGTTTATTACATTCCCGAACAAGAATGTCTGGAGGCTTTGGAGGACGTCAAAAATGAAGCCGCAGGCAAGGAGAAGCTTAGGGATTTGATGCGCCCTGTGGCAGAAAAACTGAATGCCGATTTGGTGGTTCTGCCGCTTCTGACGGGGTATGAGCAGTATGAAACCATGAGCTGGCACCGTTGGGGCAGGCATATTACCCACAGCTATGCTTCGGTGGAGATTATGGGCTATGATAAGGCAAAGGACGAGGTATTTCGTAAAAGTGCAACACGCCAGTTTCATGACGAATATTCCACACAGGCAGATGTGAGCCGACTGGCTTATGAAGCATTGGAGGAGGCTCTGCAGAGCGCAAAGGTACATGAACGCGTCTGGATTTGGCGGGAAAGATAAGGAGCAATTAATGGCAGGAAAAAAAGTATATGCGGTGCGCAATGGGCGTAAGACGGGAATATTTACAAGCTGGGCAGAATGCAAAGCACAGGTCGAAGGCTTTCCGGGAGCGCGCTTTAAGGGGTTTACAGACCCAAATGAAGCGAACAGATGGCTGAATCTTGAATATGTGCCTCCCTATGGCGGTAAAGAAAACAGCAAAAATTCAGCACCAGCAGCACAGACGGCGGCAAACGCTGATGATGCTGCAGATTATATCATCTATACGGATGGCTCCTGCCTGCGCAATCCCGACGGTCCCGGCGGCTGGGCGGCGGTGATTGCCGATCAGGTGGAGGGAAAACTCACCGAACTGCACGGTGGTGAGCCGTCTACCACGAACAATCGTATGGAATTGACCGCCGCGCTGGAGGCCCTGTCCTTTGCCCGGCAGGATGCCCTGATTGACCTTTACACCGACAGCCAGTATTTGAAGAATGCTTTTACGAAGAACTGGCTGGCCGGCTGGAAGCGCAAGGGCTGGATTACCTCCACAGGTACGCCGGTAAAAAATCAGGATTTGTGGCAGAAGCTGGATGCGGCTTTTGCTGCCCATAGGGTACGGTTTCACTGGGTCAAGGGGCATGTTGGCGTTGCACAGAATGAACGCTGTGATGAACTGGCCAAGGCAGAAGCCATGAAATATCAATAAGAAAAGCCCGCGAACAGAGCAAATTGCCTGTTCACGGGCTTTTTGGCATCGTCAGTCTAAATCTTCACCATTGCTGGCAATGACCTTTTTGTACCAGTGGAAGGATTTTTTGCGGGCGCGTTTCAAGGTGCCGTTTCCTTCGTTGTCTTTGTCTACATAGATGAACCCATAGCGTTTTTCCATTTCGCCGGTGCCGGCGGATACGAGGTCGATGGGACCCCATGGGCAGTAGCCCCAGAGGTCTACGCCGTCTTCATCGATGGCCTTTTTCATTTCTGCGATATGGGCGCGGAAGTAGTCAATGCGGGCATCATCCTGAATTTCACCGGACTCCGGTGCCGTTTCGTGCAGGCCAATGCCATTTTCGACAATCATCATCGGCAGTTCATAGCGTTCCTGCAGGACGTTGAGCATATAGCGCAGGCCTTCCGGGTCAATGGGCCAGCCCCAGTCGGATTCTTTGATATAGGGGTTCTTGACGCCTACGGTGAAGCCGCCCTGCAAGTTTTCCTTGCGTTCTTCTACGGAGGTGGTTACATGGCTCATATAGTAGCTGAAGGCGTAGTAGTCCACTTTGCCCTGCTGGAGAATATCCAAATCGCCATCTTCCATTTCCACATGATAGCCTTTGTTTTCCCAGAGCTTTAAGATGTAGGACGGATAGTGGCCGCGGGCCTGTACATCGCCGAAGAAGAAGGTCTTGTCCATCTCCTTCAGGGAGGCAATCTGGTCACCGGGACGGCAGGTTTCCGGATATACCGGGCTCATGGCCAGCATGCAGCCAATCTTGAAATCCGGGTTAATCTTGTGGCCTTCGATAACGGCCTTTGCCGAAGCGAGGAATTCATGGTGTGCGACCTGGAACAGCGTCGCATATTTGTCCTCATCTTCACCGTAGAGAATGCCGCTGTTGGTGAATGCGGTAAAGGGGACATTTACCTCCCGCTGATTGTTTATCTCATTGAAGGTCATCCAGAATTTGACCTTGTCCTTGTAACGCTCGAAGCAGACCGTGGCAAAGCGGACGAAGAAATCCACCAGCTTGCGGCTGCGCCAGCCGCCGTATTCTGTTACCAGATGGTAGGGCATTTCGAAGTGAGACAGCGTTACTACAGGCTCAATGCCATGTTTGAGCATCTCATCAAAGAGGTCATCGTAGAATTTCAGCCCTTCCTCATTGGGCTCGGTTTCATCGCCTTTGGGGAAGATGCGTGTCCAGGCAATGCTGGTGCGGAAGCATTTAAAGCCCATTTCGGCAAGCAGCGCCAAATCCTCTTTATAATGATGATAAAAATCAATGGCTTCATGATTGGGGTAGTTTTTGCCCGGCAGTACCCCGTCTGTGATTTCCCGGGGTACGCCATGACGGCCTGCGGTCATCACATCGGCAACGCTGACGCCCTTGCCGCCTTCCTGCCAGCCGCCTTCAAGCTGATGGGCAGCTACCGCCCCGCCCCATAAGAAACCTTTTGGAAAACCCATATTGAAAACCTCCTAGTGTACTTTTGCTTCTAGTGCATCGATGCGTTTGTGGGTGTCGATGAATTCCTGCGCGATAATCTTGAATGCCTCGGCGCTCATCAGCTGGTCCTCAGCGTGGAGAATCAGCAGGGATACTGAGCTGCCCTGTCCTTCGTTGGCTTCTTTGGTCAGAAGACCCGCATGGGCATCATGCCCGACAACAAAGCTTTCATCCCCTTCGGCGATAAGCTTTTCTGCCTGTTCATAATCGCCTGCCTTGGCGGCATGGATGGCTTCAATATAACAGCTGCGGGCTGTGCCTACGCCGGAGATTATCTTGAACGCAATCATTTCTAACTCGTCCATGGCTAAAATCCACCTTTCCGTATTGGGTTATCCGTTCATTTTTTCCTGTGCAAATTTCAGAACACCTGCACCATCCATGCGGCCATACATCTTCATGTCAATGGCGTCCACCGGAATGCCCGGTAAAAGTTCCTGAATCTTGGCTTTCTGGAAACGTACCTGCGGGCCAAGCAGGATTACATCGGAACCTGCGGCCTTGTC
>DJYL01000143.1:0-1610 GCA_002448495.1 Pseudoselenomonas ruminantium
AAAAGGTCTGGCTGTTTCCGTGGCGGTATTGGAAACGGCAGAGATGGCACGGAAACAGGTCGGCCTTGTGTTTCCTTGCGATGGAGAGAAAAAGTAAATCCTAAATGAATTTCTGTATTGACCGGCCACTTGACCGGTCATTTTGCCGAAGGAATGATAACCATTTGGTTATCGTAACCCACGAAATGGATATTTCCCTTCCACGTATTTCTTCTGTATAATGAAATCAACGGAGCAGGAAGGAGGAAATGCGGTTATGAAAAAATTGTCGGCAGAAACATGGATCCTTGCCTGGTGTATCGCTGTTTTTCCGCCAATATGGGCGGTGCTGGCACCTTATCTCAATGTTGATGTTGGTGCGGTAGCCCTGATTTGTGCCGGTCTGTATGTCACTAACGGCAACAAGCTGGTTGATGCGCCCAAGATAACCATTGGGTTCTTACTGGGGGATCTTTGGGGATGGCTGGCAGTGAATGCTATGCAAAATTCCTCTTGGAACGCAGAGGTCACCACGTTCATGACGTTATTTTTGCTAGGTGGTGCAGCGGTCATCATAGCGGCTATGCGTTTTACGGAAGGCCATACTTCTAATGATATAAATTTTGCAGGGAGGAAATCATCATGAAACTGTTTTTAGGCAAAAAAGTCGGCGTGAGCAAAGAGGAAAAGACACTCTCTTATTACAAGTTCTTTGAGCGGGATATGGCGAAAATCCCCGCAGAGAAAATTGCCCTTCTGGATGCGCCGCAGGAAAAGTCCGCTGTGCCTTTTGAGGAAAAAAATCTCTATTTGGCGGGAGACGACAAGGACTATGCTCAGGTGGGCTATGGCACGGCGGCAAACGGCACCGGCTTTGTCTGCAACGAAACCTATATGCCCGGCGTGACCGTAGAAATGTTGGATTGGTGGTTCCCGTGGCATAGCGTAGGTTCGGATTTGCGCTATAAGATTTGGGACCCTGAAGACCATTATTTTGCCCGCGCCGATAAAGCGGATTATGTCTGCGACCCCCATGTGCCGGTAAATGAGAAAACTTGGGGAGTAAATCATTATATTTTGGAGGATGTGGGCGGTGGCCCCGGCTTTTTGAAGATTTGCTTCAAAAGCCCTGCTGATTTTGGCTTTGACACATCCCTGATTGGCAAGGAAAACTGCGCATCCCTTGTTTGCGGCATCGGAGATGGCTCCTGTGCGGCGGCGATGGCGCATAAATGGTATCCTTATCAGGACGGTGTGATGCTGTGTTCCCGCTTTTGGATTGGCTATGGCATGATGGATGGAGAAATTCGCTGCACTCTGCCTGAGGGTGTGAAGGTTCCCGTGGAAGTGTCCAAAGGATTATTTGCCCATAATATCAAAGAGTTTACCAATCTGGCGGCCATCCTGCCGGAGGTTTACGCCGAGAACAAGGATAATTTTTGACCATGAACATTCAACAGCTACGGTATTTCCTTGTCTTGGCGGATACGTTGAGTTTTACCAAGACAGCGGAAAAATACTATATCTCACAGACGGCGGTTTCCAATCAAATCAAAGCCTTAGAGGAAAAATTGGGCGTGCAGCTTTTTCAGCGGGATAATCGTAAGGTTATTCTCACCCCGGCAGGAAAA
>DJYL01000143.1:1668-4390 GCA_002448495.1 Pseudoselenomonas ruminantium
GGCAGGAAAAAAACACCAATCCGGCACTTACTAAGTTCGTGGAGTGCATACAAGAAGAGATGCCTATGAGTCTGAAGTCAATAAGTTGACAGTTTGCGATTATCAACGCTATAATGGTCCTGCAAGTCTAAAAGAATTTAAGGAGATATTACTTTTGCGTAATTTACTAATCGGTTCGCTGTTATTGTCGCTGGCTGGCAGTATTTGGGGCGCCATGTTTATTGCCGTCCGTCTGACCGTAGGCGTGATTACGCCTGTGGCTTTGGTTTGGCTGCGGTACGGTGTGGCACTTGTCCCGCTGGTGCTTATCATGCTTTATCAAAAAACTTCCTGGAAAATTGCGCGTAAGGATTGGAAGCTCCTGCTTATTTCTGCGTTGACCGGTCAAACGCTCTCCATTGTCACGCAGGAATCGGGAACCATGCTGACTTCAGCGCAGATGGGCTCGGTGATAACGGCGGCTACACCGGCATTTATGGTGATATTTGGCTGTTTGCTTCTGCATGAGCGGTTTAATTTCAGTCGCCTGTTATCTGTAGTTTTGGCAACGGTTGGTGTGCTGTTAATCGTCGTTGACCCGGAGAACCTGCAAACTGGCAGTCTTTTGGGCGGTGTCTATTTGTTTGTAGCAGCTATCACCTGGGCGTTGATGTCCATACTCTTGAAACTGCTCAGCCGCTATTCAGTGTTTACGCTGACTTTTTATAGCGTACTCATCGCGTTTTTGGTGCTGAGTCCCTATGGGATATGGTGGCTGATTAACGAAGCAAATTATGAGGCTTTGGTCATGCCGCAGATATGGGGCTCGGTACTTTATGTAGGGATGGTTTCCACCACGGCAGGATTCGTTCTTTGGAGCAAAGGGCTGACCTATATGGATGCGTCCATTGGCGGCCTGTTTATGTTCTTTCAGCCGATAGTTGGCACAATCTTAGGCTGGCTATTACTCGGTGAAGCTATGACCAGCTGCTTTTTGCCCGGTTTTGCACTTATTGCCGTCGGCGTAGTACTGGCTATGAGGGGAGGCAATACAACTGCCGAGGAAAAACTACAAAGAAGTCGCAAAGAGGATGTACCAAGGTGTTTTCAGTAAATTTTATCAACTGTTTTAGATAGCCTGCTGTTCCTCGGCAGGGGGGACAAGGTTGCTGTAATATTCGATTTTGCCGCTTTGCACATCGTCATAGAACTGTTGTTTCCAGTCAATATAGGCAATGGCTTCCTGTACGGAGGCCAGTTTTTCTTTGAGTTCCTTCTGCTTTTTGGCCAGCATGATTTTGCGTTCGGGGATGGAGTCTTTGCCGGCCATACACATTTGCAGGTACTCTTTCATCTCCACGATGGTCATATCGCAGTTTTTGAGGCAGACAAGGCTTTTTATCCAGGCCAGGTCATGCTCATCGAAGACGCGGCGATTGTTTTTGTCCCGCTTGACATAGGGGATGAGCCCCTGATTGCAGTAAAATTTTAGCGTTTCATAGGCCAGCCCTGTTTCTTCGCCAACTTGTTTCATGGTATACATACGAAAATCTCCCTTCGGAATTGACCGGTCATTTGACTGGTCAATTTTTTTTGCAAAAAATATAAAAAAACTCTTGACCGGTAGCAACTACCGCTTGCTATGATTTGAGTGTAGCATAGGTAGTTAAGCAAGACAAGTGTAATTTTAGGTATATTTTTACAGGAGGCTGATTATGAAATATCGCACCTTGGGCAAGGATATGCAGGTTTAGGCAGTGGGGCTTGGCTGTATGGGCATGAGTCACGGTTATGGTTCGCCTGCCGATAAGAAAGAAATGGGAAAGCTTCTGGCTAAAGCTGTGGATATGGGCTATACCTTTTTTGATACGGCAGAGGTATACGGTACGCCGGAAAATCCGCATATCAATGAAGAATTGCTGGGCGAGATGCTGAAGCCTTATCGCGATAAGGTGGTTATCGGCACGAAGTTTGGCGTGCATTTTGATTTGACGGCATCTACGGTCAATAAGCCTGTGGTTCCCAATGCCCGTCCGGAAGTTATCCGCAAATCCGTGGAGGATTCCCTGCGGCGGCTGCAGACAGACCATATTGACATTTACTATCAGCATCGGCAGGACCCGAATGTACCTGTTGAGGAAGTGGCCGGCGTCATGCAGGATTTGATTAAAGAAGGCAAAATCCTGCGCTGGGGGCTTTCGGAGGTCAAGGAGGATACTATCCGCCGTGCGCATGCGATATGTCCTTTGACTGCGGTGCAGAATCGTTATTCCATGATGGCGCGTCACTATGAGCCGTTATTCCCCGTGCTTGAAGAACTGGGCATTGGCCTTGTGGCCTTTTCGCCCATGGCTAACGGCCTGCTGACGGGAGCTTATCAGGGGCAGACTTTTACGGATAAGACGGATTATCGCAGCATCATGCCACAGTTCAGCGCCGAGGCCACGGCACAAAATGCCGATTTATTCCAGTTGCTGCATGATACGGCAGAACAGAAAAATGCTACGCCGGCACAGATTTCTCTGGCGTGGATGATTGCGAAAAAGCCATGGATTGTGCCTATTCCCGGCACGCGTAAACTGAACCGTTTGCAGGAAAACGCCGGGGCTGCGGATATTGAGCTGTCGCAGGAGGAAGTTGCTGCATTGGATGCGGCGCTTGACCATATGGAGATGTCCGCAGTCTTTGGCGGTTCACAGATAAAGGCACGTTGATTTTGGGAGGTATGAAATGCGTAAGAAAA
>DJYL01000143.1:4472-14540 GCA_002448495.1 Pseudoselenomonas ruminantium
TGGCGGCAGCAAGGAACAGGTAGCAGGGCTCTATGCCTAGCGTCTGGCAGAACTCGGCTATATTGCCGTGGCTGCCGATGCCCGCTATCAGGGAGCCAGCGGCGGTGAGCCGCGTCTCCGTGATTATCCTTCCAACCGCATTGAGGATATCAGCGGCATGGTAGATTACCTGTCCACGCTCAAGAAGGTGGATAAGTCCCGTATTGGTTCGCTGGGAATCTGCGGCGGTGGCGGCTATACGCTGGCAGCGGCGCAGACGGATAAGCGTATAAAAGCGGTAGCAACGCTGTCGATGTTCAACTCCGGGCGTGTACGCCGCAATGGTTTTCAGGATGCCGATGTGCAGGGAATTCAGAAGCGTCTCCAAAGAGCGGCAGAGGCCAGAGAAAAGGAACTGACAGGCGAAATCGTCTATGAAGGTTTCCTGCCACCCAATTCTACTGATGAGCAGCTGCGTGCCAAGATGGCTGAACTTCCCGAGAACACACTTTATCGTGACGGCATCGAATACTATGGACTTTCCCATCGTCATCCGAATGCCACGGGCAGCTATACCACGGAATCATTCATGAAGCTTATGGCCTTTGATGTGGAAGACCGGATAGGAAGATCTCATTTTCTGTGTATTGTATGTTAGGAGTTTTAACAATGAGCAAGAAAGTTTTGATTTTATCCGGCAGTCCCCGCAAGGGAGGCAATTCAGATTTTTTATGTGATGCTTTTATGAAAGGCGCGCAAGAGGCTGGTCACGATGTTGAGAAGATTTTCATCAATGACAAGAAAATCAGCTATTGTCGCGCTTGCTATGTTTGTCGGCATACTCATAAGTGCTTCCAAAAGGATGATATGACGGAGATTTTGGATATGATGATTGATACCGATGTGCTGGTATTGGCTTCTCCGGTGTATTTCTACGCGATTGCTGGTCAGGTAAAGACCATGCTGGATCGCACGTTGCCCCGCTGGACGGAGCTGAAGAACAAGGAATTTTATTATATCCTGACAGCGGCAGAGGACAGTGAAGCCATTATGCAGCGCTCGCTCGAATGCTTCCGTGGCTTTGCTGATTGTTTTGCCGGTATTGAGGAAAAGGGCGTGATTTTGGCCCATGGTGTTTACGAAAAGGGCGAAGTCGTAAATTCATCCTATGAACAGCAGGCTTATGAAATGGGGAAAAACGTGTAATATTGTTTTTTGAGGAGGAAGATAAAATTGGTCCTACAGCAAATGTTGATCTTTTTGGGCTATCCAATTTGGTGGGGCGATTTGCCCATGGGGGTATATACTTTCCTTGAAAGAGAAAATCTCGTCGGTAAGACGATAATTCCCTTCTGCACCCATGAAGGCAGTGGCTTAGGAAATACGGAACGCTTTATAGCAGAAAGCACCAAAGCAAAAGTATTGCCAGGTTTGGAAATGCGTGGCCGTAAAGCACAGAATTCCCAAACAGAGGCAAAAGCAGAAATGGAAGAATGGATCAAAAAATCTCTTGCTGATATTAAATAAAGACGAGGAGGAAGAATTTATGAAAAGCAAAAAAATATTGGCTATGACTTTGGCCATGGGGCTGGCTGCCGGCAGCGCACAGTGACAAAGTAAAGGGCGTTATTGCATTGGAACCGGGGACGTTCCCTTTCCCGAAGGGGGAAGTGCCTGAGGTTGAAGCTACAACAAGCCCGTTTCCGACACCGGGAATGGAGGTAAGCGATGAAGAATTCCAGCGCTTGCTTAAAATTCCGATGGTCGTATACTTCGGCGATAATATCATAACCGGATCCGAACCAGATAAACATTGGGGACTGGATAACTGGCGTGTGCGTTTGAATCTGGCCCGGAAGTGGGAACAGGTTATGAAAAAACATGGCGGTGATGTGCAGGTTGTCTATCTGCCGGATATTGGCATCAAGGGAAATACCCACTTCCTTATGGCTGACCTCAACAATCAGGAAGTGGCCGACACGATGGAAAAATGGCTGAAAGATAAAGGCCTGTCCAAGTAAGGGGGCGCAATATGTTCAAATGGATTTTGTTTTTCACGTTGATGATTTCGCTGGTTTCAACGGTTGAAGCACATGAAGCAGACAAGCAAAAAATGCCCTTGCCTTTAGGCAAAGACATTTCGGAGCGTTTTACAGGTACGGTTCATCGCCATGACCTGATTGTGGCGGATGACGCCTACAAGGTGCCGCAGACCAATGTGATTACTTTTGAAGCCGGAAGTTACAGCGGCTGGCATACCCATGGGGCCATGACCGTGATTGGCGTGGCAGGCCTGGGCATTTATCAGGAATGGGGCAAAGAACCGGTGCTGATAAAACCCGGTGATGTGGTGCAGATTCCGGCAGGCGTGAGTCATTTTCATGGTGCTGTCAAAGATTCTCCTTTTCAGCAGTTTGTCGTATACGACAAGGAATGGCAGCCGCAAGCAGGAGCAAAGGCGCATAGCGGGCCGGTTAGTACGCAGGAATACAATAGCATCAAGTTTTCTGCTGCTATGAGCAAAGCCGCAGCGGAAAAAAAGAAAAATGAATTCTTGTTTCATTATAATGAAAAGCCGTTTACCTCGCCTAACTTCAATAATCCCGTATATTTGGGCAAGGTGCTGTCCAAGCCTAATGAAGCAGGCTCGCCGGAGTGGGTATATGTGGTGTTCCCCAAGGGAACATATAATCGCTGGCACAGCCACAAGACCGGTCAGATTCTGATTGCAACCGATGGTGTCGGTTATCATCAGGTAAAAGGCGGCAAGCTGGAAAAATTGCAGCCGGGAGATGTGGTATTTTGCCCGCCGGGGGTTATCCATTGGCATGGCGCAGCGCCGGACAGCAGCTTTGCACATATCGCCATCAACCCGCAGGATAATCACGAGGTAAGCTGGTACGATTTTCCTACCGCAGAATATGCGGCTATTCCCTTTAATTGAAACGTTATTTGCCAGGAAAATCTTTTTCCTCAGGGCAGGTTTTGGTAAAATAACACTAAGAATATTTTAGGAAAAGTTATATTGAGAGGAGAGTTTACAATGAAAGTTATGATGGTCAATGGTTCACCACATCCGCAGGGCAATACGGCAATGGCTTTGCAGGAAATGCAGAAAGTCTTTGCGGAAAACGGTGTAGAAGTCGAAATGGTTCATGTGGGCAATAAAGCAATTCGCGGCTGCATAGGCTGTCGGGCCTGCGCGCAGAAGGGAAAATGTGTGTTTGACGATATCGTCAATGAAACGGCGCCGCTGTTTGCCGAATGTGATGGCCTGGTCGTGGGCAGCCCGGTCTATTACGCTTCAGCCAATGCGACCTTGGTCGCTTATCTGACGCGCCTGTTTTTCAGCACCGGTTTTGACAAGACGATGAAAGTGGGAGCAAGTGTAGTTGTGGCCCGGCGTGGCGGTTTGTCGGCAACCTTTGACGAACTCAATAAGTTCTTCACCATCTCGGGCATGCCCATTGCTGCCAGTCAATACTGGAACAGCGTTCATGGCGGAGCACCGGGAGAAGCGGTGCAGGATATTGAGGGCATGCAGACTATGCGGACACTGGCGCGCAATATGACTTTCCTGATGAAGAGCATTAAGCTGGGCAAGGAACAGCTGGGTCTGCCGGAAAAAGAGCCGTGGCAAGCAACCAATTTTATCCGTTGATAAAAAACACCACCCCAAAAGGGTGGTGTTTTGAGCGTTCAATAATCGGTTTTTAGCGATGTTGACGTTATTTTAGCAGAAGAACGACATTCTGGCAGAAGCCTTGTAGTTCTCGGCTAATTTACGCAAATTTTCTCTGCCGTCGGCAACGGTTTCATCGTACATGCGTCTTGCTGCACTTTCGCTAATCATATATTTCCAAACCAGTGCCTTAATAATAAATTCTCTTTCTAACATAATTTCCTCCATCTTTTTCGATATCCCATTAACAGATTGCTACTATATCGTAAATATTACCCTCTGTCAATACTTTTTTTTCGCAAAAAATGAATTGCTGACAGCCTGCAAATTTTTTTTATAAACAAAGATAATAAAGTAATAAATCATATTGAGCATAGTGGTAATTTTTATCAGAGAACTTCATTGATTTACAATATATTCGTAACTCCTCGCAGGCAATAAGCAGGAAAATAGGCTGAATTTGACGAAAAGGAAATTTTAGGAAACGAAATGTAGCTTTGCATGAGGAGTGAACGCAATGGAAAAATCCTTTAAGGGCACCATGAGCTATGCCGGCAGGGAAATTCCTGTTTTATATTCCGTGGATGTATGTGTAGCTGGCGGCGGCCCGTCCGGGACGGCTGCTGCTGTTATGGCAGCACGGAATGGGGCGAAGACTGTGCTGGTGGAGCGTGGTGTGGCTTTGGGCGGCCTTGCGGTATTGGGCTGCGTTTATCCCTTTATGGATACCCATGCGCCGGACAGCGACACGCCTTATGTTGCGGAGGTGAAGGAACGGCTGCGCAAAGCTGGTATTGAGCCTTTTGATGGTGTGACGCAGCAGACTTGGCACAACCCTGAGACACTGTCGCTCATTTATGATGAAATGTGTGAGGAGGCAGGCGTAGACGTTCTGTATCAGACGGTGTTGGTCGATACCGTTTGCAAGGGTTCCGTCATTGAAGCCTGTATAGTCCAGACCATTGCCGGACTGGCGGCTGTTCGTGCCAAGACTTTTATTGACAGCACAGGAGATGCATACCTGTCTCGCGCGGCTGGCGTTCCCTATGAGCGCGGCTATGAAAAGACGGGAAATAATCAGCCGTTGTCCTTCCGTTTTGAAATGGGCGGAATAGATGTGGACAGACTTTATCAGCATGTGGCCGTGGAGCTCAAGGAAGACTGGTGCAAGTCCAAACCGCCGTATTTTGAAATTGCTGAAGCCATGCACCGCAAGCAGAGATACAAGCTGGAGGAATTGATGGCGGAGGGCGTGAAAACAGGGGAAATCACGCAGGAAGAAGCGGAGTACATGCAGGCCTATACCATTATCGGCAAGAACGGGGTTATGAGCATGAACTGTCCGGAAATTCCCGTGAAATTCTCTGCCTCGAACCCGGTTTCCTATAGCAAGGCAGTAACCTATGGCCGCAAGATGATGCATCATATTGCAAATTATCTGATTCGTCATTTGCCGGGCTTTGAGAAGGCCTTTATCAGCCGTGAAGCGGCTATGCTGGGTGCGCGGGAATCCTGGCGTATTCGCGGCAAGCACTATCTGGTCGAAGATGATTACCACAACCAGAGCCGTTTTGCCGATGCGGTGTGCCGTACGGCATGGTTTATTGATGCCCATGGAGAAAAGGTTTCGGAAAAACTGCCCAAGGGCGGGTTCTATGAAATTCCTTATGGTTCGTTGGTTACGGAGCAGATAGAAAATCTGCTGGTGACCGGACGCTGTATCAGTGCCAGCTTTATCCTGCAGGCCTCCATGCGCATCCAGCCTACCTGCATGAGCATTGGTGAAGCCGCAGGCATTGCGGCAGCTTGGGGAGTTAAGCATAAAATTGCCGCGAATGCGCTCAAGTGGGAGGAAATACCGGCTGATAGGCGCAGTTATGTATCGGTAGGAGGAAAATCATAACTTTTGCTGATTAGGGCATGTTGATGAGGTGATGAGTGTGAAATTTTGTATCTTTGGTGCCGGGGGCACCGGTGGCGTGTTGGCGGCTTATCTGGCCATGGCCGGAAATGATGTGACCGTGATTGCCCGCGGGGCGCATTTAGCAGCCATACGGGAACACGGCCTGACTCTGCGGACAAATCATCGGGGGACGGAGCAAATCAAAAGCGTCAAAGCCTGCACTGCAGAAGACTATCATGATGTGCCGGATGTGCTGCTGGTTTGCGTAAAATACTACAATATTGAAGATGCCATCGCTTTTGCCAAGGAAAAAATGAGCGCCGATGTGTTAATCGTGCCGGTGCTCAATGTGTTCGGCACGGGCGGCGTTATGCAGGAAAAGCTGCCGGAGTTTACCTGTTTGGATGGCTGTATCTATGTCATGGGCGAAATTGCCTCGCCGGGCGTTATCTATCAATCGGATAAGATGCTGCGGGTGATTTTTGGCTACCGTCCACAGCAGGAAGTTCGTCTGCTGGCTAAGGCTCAGGAATTGGAGCAGGTTATGCAGCAGGCACAAATCCGTGCACATTTCAGCGACAACATCATCCGTGATGCCTTGCAGAAATTTGCCTTTGTTTCACCGGCGGCTGCTGCCGGGGCGTATTTTAACGAGACAAGTGAAACGTTTCAGGTGGAAGGCAAAGAGCGCACTATGTTCATTGGGCTGATTAAGGAAGTGGAAGCTCTGGGCAAAGCGATGGGGATTACCTTTGAAAGCAATCTGGTGGAAACGGGGCTGAAAATCATGGATGCCCTGAAGGCCGGTTCCACAATGTCCATGCAACGGGATATACAGCGGGGCAGGAATTCTGAATTTGCAGGTTTGGTGGAACGCGTGGTGGCGTTGGGACAGGAATACGGTGTAGCTGTGCCCTTGTATCAGCAGATTGCGGATTGGGGCAGAAAAAATTTATAAGCAAGCGGGTTTGTAAACTTTACATAAAAGGTGTATACTGTAAAAGTGTTAATGTACATTATATATTTACAATAAGTAAAGGGGTTATGTAAACGTGTTCAAACCACATAAGTTAGCAATTATCGGTCTGGGGCATGTGGGCTCGGCGGTATTGGCCAGAGCAATTGCCTGCCAGTTGGCAGCAGAAATTGTTTGTATTGACAGTAAGCCGGAAGTCGCCCATGGAGAGGCTTTGGATGCAGTTCATTCGTTATCTTGTGCCTATGCGCCGGGGATTCATGTTTATTCTGGCGGTTTTGAGGAATGTCGGGATGCGGATGTGATTATCTGTGATGCCGGGCCCAGCATTGTTCCGGGACAGAAAATGGATAGGCTTATACTGGCCAAGGAAAATATTGCGGTCATCCGCGATGTCATGGAGCAGGTAACGGCTTATACCCGTGAGGCGGTATTCATTATGATCACCAATCCATTGGATATCACGACTTATGTGGCTGCAACCGAGTTTGATTATCCTGTGGGCAGGCTGTTCGGCACAGGAACGACATTGGAGACCATGCGCCTCAAAAGCATTTTGGGCAAGCATTTTCACGTAGATGCCAGCGATGTGCAGGGGTATATGCTGGGAGAACACGGCAATTCAGCCTTTCCTGCATGGAGTACGGTCAATATCGGCGGTGTTCCTCTTTCCCGGCTGGATGAATTCTTTGACCATGAAGAAGATTTGGAACGGGAAAAAATTGCGCAGGAAGTAGTCAATACGGCCTATGATGTGGTGATGTCCAAGGGCTGGACCAATACGGGCATAGCTATGGGGGCCTGCCGTTTGGCGAAAGCGGTGCTCTTTGATGAACGCTGTGTTATGCCGGTATCCATGCCTTTGAATGGGGAGTATGGTCTGCATAATGTTGCGTTGTCCATGCCGAGCATCATTGGCCGGCACGGTGTTGAAAAACGGATACCGCTGCCGCTGGATAAGACAGAAGAAGAACTGATGAAAAAGAGTGCCGAGAGCATTCAGGCAGTTCTGCAGGGCAACGGAGTTATTGCGTAACTAAATAAGCTGGGGACTGTGAGCGATTCACAGTTCCTTTTTTATATGAAATCTTTGCAAGTCATACCAGAATGGCGCAGAATTTTTTGTGAGATAATTTTTTTTACTTATAATATTGACATAGTGTCATTATAAGTTTATAATGCAATTAACATAAGTTACACGATGTCATTTTTAGAAAAATTAGCAGGAGGCTGTTTATGCCAAAGGTTTCAGAAGAAGTGCTGCTGGCGCGGCGTGAGGAAATAATTGATGCTTGTGCCAAGCTCTATGAGACGATGAATTTTAAGGATATTACGCTCAAAGAGATTGGCAAGGTGACTACCTTTAATCGCACTGCCATTTACAATTATTTCAATACGAAGGAAGAAATTTTTCTTGCCCTGATGCAGCGGGAATATGATTTGTGGGTGTCCGATTTGGAGGAATTGCTTGATGCGCATGACAGCCTGAGCCGGGATGAACTGGCGGCGGCGCTGTCGCATACGTTGGAGAAGCGTTCAAGGCTGTTGAAGCTCCTGTCCATGAATCATTTTGATATGGAAGGGAACAGCCGTTATGAAAATCTGGTGGAGTTCAAGCGTTCCTACGGCAATTCGATGAAGGCCATTTATCGCTGTCTGGATAAATTCTGTCCGGAGATGAATGAGGTGGCCAAGCAGAGTTTTATCTATGCGTATTTCCCCTTTATCTATGGAATTTATCCCTATGCGGTGGTAACGGAAATGCAGAAAAAGGCTATGGAAGAGGCTGGCGTGGATTACAAGTATCTGTCCATTTATGAAATTTCCTATAATTGTCTGCGCAAGTTGTTGGGGGTCGGTTGAGGCGTGAGGAGGTAGACTGTGAAACGGCGTGATTTTTTGAAGGCGGGTATTGTCACCGGCTACGCCGCATATTTATAACGGTGATGAAAGACTTTCCTGCGAGGTGGCACGGGAAATCAATGAGGAAACGGCAGCGCTTTGCCGCAAGTATCCGGATAAATTTGGCTTTGTGGCCGCCCTGCCTTTTCCGAGCATTGAGGGCAGCATTGCGGTTCCTTCCTGCCTTATATGAAACAGCGGGCCAAGGCGATGTTTGCCATGCTGGCCAAAATATATTGCCAAAATTCGCAAGAATTAATTAATTTATAGTGGATTGTCTGTGTGTATGTTGATGAGGAGAGTGTGCATATGAAGGTTTTAGTTATTCATGGCAGCATGAGAAAAAATGGCAATACGGGAATTCTGGCGGATGAATTTATCCGTGGAGCGCAGGATGCCGGTCACGAGGTGGAAAAGGTAGAGCTTAGGGACAAGAAATTCGGTGACTGCTTTGGCTGCCGGGCCTGCCATAATAATGGCGGCAGCTGCGTGCAGCAGGATGATATGGCAGAGATTTTGGAAAAGGTAAAGGCTGCTGACGTCATCGTACTGGCTTCGCCCCTGTATTACTTTACCTGGACCGGGTTGATGAAGCGTTTCCTTGACCGTACTTATCCGTTGCTGCCGATTTTGCAGGACAAGGATTTCTATCTGATTACGTTGGGCGGCGTGCCGGATAAGAAATTTATGGCCAATATCCTGTCGGATTTTGCTCTGTATGTGGGCTGCTTCAAGGAATTCAATCAGGTCGGCGTGCGCAATGCGGGGGCGGTTATCGGCACCAGTGCATTGGCACCGGGAGCTATCCGCGAATCGGCAGCCATGCAGGAAGCGTATGAAACGGGCAAGAATTTATAAGGGGGAATCAAGATGTTTATCATCAATCAGACGTTAAAGGCCGATAAAATTCCGGCAGGCAAGGGCGAGGAACTCTTTCAGCAGCATGTTGCCTGGTTTACCCGTCATTTTGAGCAGGGGGATTTCCTGCTGGTAGGGCCGTATACCGATAAGCAAATGGCTGGGATTATGATTACCGGGGCAGAGACCCGCGAAGCTGTGGAAGAAATCCTGAAAGATGATGTGTATTACGCAGGCGGCATGGCCGATTATGAAGTGCGTTCCTTTAAGGCACCGATGATTTCACCGGCTTTGGCTGATTATGCAGGGAAATAAGCAGCAAGGTGTACTGACGAAAGGAAGACCCTATGAACAGACGGGAATTTATACAGCTTGCCGGTACAGGAGCCTTGACGGTGTTGCTTTCTGGCTGTGGACTGGGAGCTCTGGCCGGCGAAAAGGACAGTAAGGAAGCAAAAGAATTGCTGCATGGCAAGAAGTCCATCATGATGGCTACGGCCTATAACAGTGCAGATTGGACGATGGAAGCACTGGAGAATCATTATGAAACCTTGGTGCGCTATATGGAATGGGAAGATGTCGGGCAGGTCTGGGCGACAGGCTGCGGCGCCCGCAGTCTGGTGGAAAAGTCCTCTTTTGCTGATATGGCGTATAAGATAGGTGCCAATTTATAAGAGAAATACTTGACTTGGAGTTCACTTGAAGTGTTAACCTATACATATAGAATTACTGAAAGGAGGAAACTTAAGCAATTGATTTTATAGACAA
>DJYL01000216.1:0-23309 GCA_002448495.1 Pseudoselenomonas ruminantium
CTGCCGCGCCCTCAAAGAAGAAGGACTCGAAGTGGTGCTCGTAAATTCCAATCCGGCAACCATCATGACGGATACGCATATTGCTGACCGCGTGTATATCGAGCCGCTGACGCCGGAGTTTTTGGCCGAAATCATCGCCAAGGAAAAGCCGGACGGTTTACTGGCAACTTTGGGCGGTCAGGCAGGTCTGAACTTGGCCGTACAGCTCGCAGAGCGCGGTGTACTCAAAGAACACGGCGTAGAGCTTTTGGGCACGCCGCTTACGGCCATCAAGCAGGCCGAAGACCGGGAACTCTTTAAGGAAACCATGGAAAAACTCGGTGAACCCATCCCGGAAAGCACCATTGTGGAAGATGTGCCCAGTGCCGTGGAATTTGCCAATGGCATTGGCTATCCGGTTATCGTGCGCCCGGCTTATACCATGGGCGGCACGGGCGGCGGCATTGCCGAGAATGAGGAAGAACTCATTGATATCGTCATCAAGGGCCTTAATTACTCACTGATTGGTCAGGTGCTCATTGAGCGCAGTGTGGCCGGCTGGAAGGAAATCGAATACGAAGTCATGCGTGACGGCAACGACAACTGCATCACCGTCTGCAATATGGAAAACTTCGACCCCGTGGGCGTGCATACGGGCGACTCCATCGTTGTCGCGCCGTCCCAGACGCTGACCGACCATGAGTATCAGATGCTCAGAAGTGCATCTTTGCGCATTATCCGCGAACTTGGCATCGAAGGCGGCTGCAACGCGCAGTATGCCCTCGACCCCAACAGCAACCGCTACTATGTTATCGAAGTAAATCCTCGTGTAAGCCGTTCTTCGGCGCTGGCCTCCAAGGCTACTGGCTATCCCATTGCCAAGGTTTCGGCCAAGATTGCCATCGGTTATACGCTCGATGAAATCACCAACGCCGTAACGCAGAAGACCAAGGCCTGCTTTGAGCCGTCACTCGACTACTGTGTCGTGAAATTCCCGCGCTGGCCCTTTGACAAGTTCGTCTATGCGGATAAGACGTTGGGCACGCAGATGAAAGCCACGGGCGAGGTCATGAGCATTGACCGCCACTTTGAAGGGGCAATCTTAAAGGCCGTGCGCTCCTTGGAAATCGGCGTGCATCGCCTGTCCATGCCGAAAATGGCCGCCTGGGATGACGCCCGCGTCAAGAAGAACCTCAATCGCATCAACGACGAACGTATTTTCGTGATTGCCGAAGCCCTGCGCCGCGGCATTGCCACAGTGGACGAGATTCACGCCATCACGAAAGTGGACAAATGGTTTATCAATAAAATCAATAATATTGCACAGGTGGAAAAGCAGCTGGCAAGTGAACCTCTGACGCCGAGCCTGATGCTGGTAGCCAAGAATGTAGGCCTTGCTGATGTATCCATTGCCGAAATCACCGGCAAGAGCATGGACGAAATCCGCACCACGCGCAAGAGCATGGGTGTAATGCCCTGCTACAAGATGGTCGATACCTGCGCTGCTGAATTTGAAGCCGCAACGCCGTACTATTACTCCACCTTCCGCGCGGAGCAGGATGAAGTGGCGGTGTCGAACAAGCGCAAGGTTATCGTGCTGGGTTCCGGGCCAATCCGCATCGGTCAGGGCGTGGAATTTGACTACTGCTCGGTACATTCCGTATGGGCGCTCAAGGAAATGGGCATTGAGGCCATCATCATCAACAACAATCCGGAAACCGTATCCACGGACTTTGATATCTCCGATAGATTGTACTTTGAACCGCTGACTACGGAAGATGTGCTCAACATCATCGATAAGGAAAAGCCCGAAGGGGTTATTGTGCAGTTCGGCGGACAGACAGCCATCAATCTGGCAGCCTCCCTGCAGAAAGCAGGCGTAAAAGTATTCGGTACTTCTGTAGATGATATCGACAGAGCCGAAGACCGTGAGCGCTTTGATGAAGTGCTGACTCAGACGCAGATTCCCCGCCCGCAGGGTATCAGCGTGACGAACCTCGAAGATGCCATCAGCGGGGCTGAGCGTATCGGCTATCCAGTTATGGTGCGTCCGTCCTATGTATTAGGCGGCCGGGCAATGGAAATCGTCTACAACGAAGCGGAACTGCGCGACTATATGAGCCGCGCCGTAAAGGTAACGCCAGACCATCCGGTGTTGGTTGACCGTTATATGCAGGGTACGGAAGTGGAAGTTGACGCCATTTCCGACGGCATGGATGTGCTGATTCCTGGCATTATGGAACATGTGGAGCGTGCCGGTGTACACTCCGGCGACAGCATCGCCGTATATCCGCCGCGCACCCTGTCCTCCAAGGTGCTGTACACCATTATTGACTACACCAAGCGGCTGGCGGTGGCCCTGCATGTCAAGGGACTCTTAAACATTCAGTTTGTAGTCGTCAATGACGAAGTGTTCATTATCGAAGTAAATCCGCGTTCCAGCCGTACGGTTCCCTTCCTGTCGAAGGTTACGGATGTGAAGATGGTCAATCTGGCCACCCGCATTGCGCTGGGCGCATCGCTTAAAGAAGTCAGCGAACGCACGGGCCTGGTACCGCCTAAACCCTATGTGGCCGTGAAAGCGCCGGTGTTCTCCTTCGCCAAGATGACGGATGTGGATATCGCCCTCGGCCCCGAAATGAAATCCACGGGTGAGGTCATGGGTATTGACTATCACTATGCCCGCGCCCTCTATAAGGCGATTGTCGGCTCCGGCATCAACGTGCCGACCAAGGGCTGTGTGCTCTTTACGGTAGCCGACAAGGATAAGGAAGAGATGAAGCAGCTGGCCAAGGCGTTTGCAGATTTGGACTTCCAGATTGCCGCCACCGAAGGTACGGCCAAGGCGATAAAGTCCATGGGCATTGATGTGGAAGTCGTGGGCAAGGTTCACGAACGCAGCTCCGACATCATCGAAAAAATCAAGACGGGTAAGATTCATATGGTCATCAACACCCTGACCCAGGGCAAGCACTCTTTGAAGGACGGTTTCAAAATCCGCCGCGCTACGGTGGAACATGGCATTGCCTGCCTGACCTCGCTGGATACGGCCTGGGAAGTCATGCGGGTGCTCTCCTTTATGCGCGAACGCCGTCTGGTCTACTCGCTGGCCATTCAGGACTATGTGGGAGGCGGTGACGACCTTGCCTAAGGCAGCTGTTGATGGCGAAATTATTGCCCAGCATGAACTGGCGAAAGATGTATGGCGCATGGAAGTAGAGGCGCGGGAAATTGCGCGGGAGGCAGAGCCAGGACAATTTGTCCAGCTGCAGATTCCCGGCGGGGCCTTTACCCTGCGCCGCCCCGTGGGGATTGCCGAAGTCAGCCTGCAAAAAGGCACGGTGGCATTTATCTATCGGGTAGTGGGCAAGGGCACCAAAGCCCTCTCTCAGCTTACGGCAGGTACGGTTATCAATGTGCTGGGGCCTTTGGGCCACGGCTTTAGCCTTAAAGCCAAACGCCCATTGCTCGTTGGCGGTGGCATGGGCCTGTCCCCGCTGCTCTTTTACGCCGAACATGCACAGGGGAAGGCTGATGTATTGATGGGCGGGCGCAATGTGCGGGAGCTTTTTTGGCAGGATATTTATAAACCGCATGTACAGAAAGTTTTCTGTACCACGGATGACGGCTCCTATGGCACGCAGGGCTTTACGACCACCCTACTGCCGGAGCTGTTGCAGCAGGAAGATTATGATTTAATCATCGCCTGCGGCCCGGAAATCATGATGAAGGGCATTGCCAAAATCGCGCACGAATACAATGTTCCCTGTCAGGTATCGCTCGAAAAACGCATGGGCTGCGGCTTAGGTGCCTGCCTGTCCTGCTCGATTGATACGACCAGCGGCGAGCGCAAGAAAGTCTGCAAGGATGGCCCGGTATTCTGGGCAGAGGAGGTGTTTGACCTCGCATGAGCAGAGCAATCAATATGTTGGATAAACGCCTGCATACGAATCTTGCGGGTATCTACATGAATACGCCGGTGCTGACCGCTTCGGGAACTTTTGGTTTTGGCGAGGAATTTGCCGAATTCGTGGACCTGTCAAGGCTCGGCGGCGTCATGGTCAAGGGCACGACCTTAAAGCCCCGCCGAGGCAATGAGGGCGTGCGCATTACGGAAACACCAATGGGCATGCTCAACTGCATTGGCCTCGAAAATCCCGGTGTGGATGTTTTCCTGCAGGAAACTTTGCCGCGGATCGCGAATTACAATATGAATGTAATCGTGAATATCTCGGGAAGTACCGTGGAAGAATATGGCATCCTGGCCGAAATGCTCGATGTGCCCGGAGTCGCGGCGATTGAACTCAATGTCTCTTGTCCGAATGTCAAGGAAGGCGGCATTGTGTTCGGCACCGACCCCAAAGCTGCCGCGGCGGTGGTCCAAGAGGCCAAGGCACATACGAAAAAGCCGGTTATCCTGAAGCTTTCGCCGAATGTGACGGATATTGTCACGATGGCAAAAGCAGTGGAAGATGCAGGGGCGGACATCATCTCCCTCATCAACACTCTGCTGGGCATGGAAATCAACATCCATACGCAAAAGCCGACTCTCGGCAATGTCACGGGCGGCCTGTCCGGCCCCTGCGTAAAGCCGGTGGCCCTGCGCATGGTCTATCAGGTGGCAAAAGCCGTGAGCGTACCACTTATCGGTATGGGCGGCATCAGCTGCGCAGAAGATGCCATTGAATTCCTGCTGGCGGGAGCCAGCGCCGTGGCCGTAGGGACAGCTAACTTCAGCGACCCGGCAGTGACCATGAAAATCTGCGATGGCATCAATGATTATCTGGCACGGCGCCATTTGGAATCGGTACAGGATATTATCGGTGCAGCACTTTAATGATCAACTTAGTATATACAGGAGGACAGGTTATGGCAGATGAACGCTTGATAGCAGCACTTGATGTTCACACGATGGACGATGTAAAGCGGCTGGTAACGACATTAGGAGACAGTGTGACCTATTACAAGGTTGGCATGGAACTCTTTTACGGTGTGGGCGCTCAGGTAGTAACCTGGCTCAGAGAACAGGACAAGGATGTTTTCCTTGACCTCAAACTGCACGATATTCCCAATACGGCGGCAGGCGGTATCTGTTCCTTGATGCGTCTGGGCGCAACCATGCTTAATGTGCATGCCAGTGGCGGTTATACCATGATGAAGACAGCCTGTGACAGGATGCATGCCGAAGCGGCAGAATTGGGCGTAAAATGCCCCAAGTTAATCGCTGTCACGGTGCTTACCAGTATCAATCAGGATGATTGGCGGGACATGGGCCTGGCCTTGCAGATAAAGAGTGCTGTGGTGCGTCTGGCCAGACTGGCGCAGAAAGCCGGTCTGGACGGGGTAGTGGCCTCAGCCCAGGAAGCAAGTCTGATTCGTGAAGCCTGCGGCAAAGACTTTTTGATTGTCACACCGGGGATAAGACC
Source organism: Pseudoselenomonas ruminantium (assembly GCA_002448495.1). Classification (GTDB taxonomy): domain Bacteria; phylum Bacillota; class Negativicutes; order Selenomonadales; family Selenomonadaceae; genus Selenomonas_A; species Selenomonas_A ruminantium_I. Next base: position 5,406 of record DJYL01000216.1, read on the forward strand.
TGCCGGCAGTGATACCCATGACCAGAGCCGTGTGGCAACACCAACCAGCGCCTTAACCGATGGCGCTACGCATCTGGTTATAGGCCGTCCTATCTATGCCGCTGCCGACCCCAAAGCCGCCGCAGAAAAGATTATTAACGAAATGGAGAAAGTAAGATAAGATGACTGAACAAGAAGTAAAAGAATTACTGATTGAAACCGGTGCAATTATGGATGGTCATTTTCTTTTGACCTCCGGTCTGCACAGCCCGCATTATGTGGAAAAGTTCAACGTGCTCCAGCAGCCAAAATACACGGAAAAACTCTGTCAGGCCATGGCCGAAAAATTCAAGGATGCCGATATTGAAACGGTGGTCGGCCCCATGACTGGCGGCATTCTGCTGGCCCATGAAACCGGCAAGGCACTGGGCACCCGCGCCATCTTTACCGAGCGCGTGGATGGTAAGATGACCTTCCGCCGTGGTTTCACGCTGCATGAGGGGGAACGCTGCCTGATTGTGGAAGACATTGTGACGACCGGCGGTTCCATCAAGGAAGTCATCGAGGTGGTCAAGGCCCATGGCGGTATTCCCGTAGCCGTGAGCATGCTCGTAGACCGCAGCGGCGGTAAAGCCGATTTCGGCGATGTTCCCTGTACGGCGCTTCTGCATATGGATGTGGAAACCTATAAGCCGGAGGAATGCCCGCTGTGCAAGCAGGGTGTGCCGATGACTAAAAGGGGCAGCACGGGCAAGTAAAACACGTATCATATTGAGGTGTAAAGGCGCCCGTGGGGGCTGGTAATATTTTCCTTCGCCATAGACAAGCTTGTCAAAAGCTGCGGAAAACATCACCAGCCCCCACGGGCTTAGTTTGTACATTACATAGATGTGCTAAGAGGCGCGGTGACTGGTGTAAGAATTATGTAGATTTTTTTGATTACCGGATATCAAAATGATATAATATAATAGTATGATTTTTTAGACCGCGGCTTTGCCGCATACTGGAGGTGTCCTTTTGACACAGTTTGATAAACGCAATATAACGATGATGATGGATTTCTATGAAATGACCATGGCCAATGGTTATTTTCAGGACCATGATAAAGATGTACAGGTAGCTTTTGACGTATTTTACCGCGCCAATCCGGATAAGGGTGGCTTTGCCATTTTCGCTGGGTTAGAACAGGTCATTGAATACGTGGAAAACATGGAGTTTTCCAAGGAAGATGTGGAGTATTTCCGTCAGCAGAAGATGTTTTCGGAAGAATTCCTGCAGTATTTGGAAAACTTCCATTTCAGTGGGGATATTTATGCTATGCCCGAAGGCACGATTATGTATCCGAACGAGCCTTGCATTACGGTGGTAGCACCTTTGATTGATGCCCAGCTGGTGGAGACGGCAATTCTGGCACAGGTCAATCATCAGTCCTTGATTGCGACCAAGGCCAGACGCATTGTGCGGGCGGCAAATGGCCGGGCGGTGTCGGATTTTGGTGCCCGTCGTGCGCATAATATGGATGCGGCTACTTATGGTGCCCGTGCGGCCTATATCGGCGGCGTAGTCGGTACGGCAACGGTATCTGCGGGGCAGATGTTCAACATTCCCATTTCCGGCACGATGGCGCATAGCTGGGTGATGTTCTATGGTGATGAGTTTACGGCGTTCAGAAAGTATGCGGAAACCTATCCCGATGCTACGGTGCTGCTGGTGGATACCTATGATGTCATTCACTCCGGTATTCCCAACGCCATTCGCGTGGCACATGAAATCTTAGAACCGATGGGCAAGCGCCTGCGCGGTATCCGCATTGACTCCGGTGACCTTGCATATCTTTCCAAAAAGGTACGCAAGATGCTCGATGCGGCTGGTCTTGAGGACTGCATGATTGTGGTGTCCAATAGCCTCGATGAGTTCACGGTGACATCGCTTTTAAGTCAGGGCGCCTGCATTGACAGCTTTGGCATTGGTGAGCGGCTGATTACGGCTAAATCCGAGCCGGTGTTCGGTGCGGTTTATAAACTGGCTGCTGTTGGGGAAAATGGCGAATTTGCGCCGCGCATCAAGGTTTCGGAAAATGTGGAGAAAATCACCAATCCGGGTCTCAAGGATTTGTACCGCGTCTATGATGCCGATGGCAAGGCTGTGGCGGATATGCTTGCCGTTTGCGGTGAGCCGGTGGATATGAGTAAGCCTTTCCGCTATGTTGACCCGCAGAAACCATGGAAGAACCGCACCTTTGAAAACTGCACGCTGAAGAATCTGCGCAAGCTCTATGTGCGTCAGGGCAAGCGGGTGGAAGATATGCCGACGCTGGATGAAATCCGCAATTATGTAAAGGCGCAGCTGGACAATGAAATCTGGGAAGAAGAACAGCGCTTTGAAAATCCGCACCGTCATTATCTGGATATGACGCCGGATTATTACGAGTTGAAGATGGAACTTTTGTCCAAGACGCGTGAGGAGCATGCCTGATGATTACCGGGAGAACGCAGAATTTAGGTGTTATTGGCTGGCCAATCGCTCATTCGCTGTCGCCGGTCATGCAAAATGCGGCTATAAAGCAGGCGGGGTTGGACTATAATTACACGGCTCTGCCGGTGGCTCCAGAAAATTTGCCCGCAGCTGTGGCGGGTTTAAAGGCCGTTCATTATCGTGGATGGAATGTGACTATTCCCCATAAGGCGGCCATTATGCCTTTGCTGGATGAAGTGGATGAAGCTGCCCGGATTATTGGTGCAGTCAATACGGTGCTCAATGATAACGGCAGGCTGGTGGGGTACAATACGGATTACTTGGGCTTTATGGGGGCGCTTAACAGCCGCGGGATTGAACTGTCCGGCAAAACGGCGGTATTGCTGGGCGCAGGCGGCGCGGCCAGAGCAGTGGTCTGGGGCCTTTTGCAGGCAGGGACTGCCGAAGTGGTGCTGGCTGTGCGCAATCCTGCAAAAGCGCAGCCATTGGTCGAGGATTTTTCGCCTTATGGCAGGGTGACGGTGTGCCATTGGGCAGAGGACTTGTTCACGGAGCAGTTAAGAAAATGCAGCCTGTTGGTCAATACTACGCCTTTGGGGATGACGCCGCAGGTAGAGGCTTGTCCTCCTGTGGTTTGGGAAGCGCTCAATCCCAAAGCTTTTGTTTACGATATTATCTACACGCCAGCCCAAACCCGTTTCCTGCGGGAAGCACGGCAGCATGGGCATGAGGCGGTAAATGGTGAGGAAATGCTGGCTGGACAAGGGGCGGCGGCGCTGGAACTTTGGACAGGCTGCCAGCCAGACTTGGACTGCATGCAGAAGGCATTGCATCAGGCGTTGGGATAATGCCGGAAACCATATATTCCATACTGGCCGTGTATGTGTATCTCCGGCGCTTTCCGGTTATACCTATGGTTTATCTCATCCCTATGAAATCAATGAAGCTTATATCAGACGGCTGATGGTGTATACATTGGGGATGTTGGAATAAGGAGAAAGTTATTGTTGCAGGCCGGTAAATTTATGTTTGATGAAGTCGATCAGGCATCGCTCATCGGCATAGATTTGCCGGCCTTTTTTGGTGACGATAAATCCCTTTTGGGAAAGCCCTGCAATGGGAACGGCGGCAAGGCCGCTTTCCGGGAGGATGCCGTTGCCGGTAAGTATGGAGAGGGCAATGCCTTGCTGCACCGTATTCCAGACGGTGGAAAGGTTAGGGGAATAGTGAAGCACACGGGGCTGTAATATTTTCCGCTCAAAATGGGCAAGTACCTGACGGGTCAAAATGAAATTGCGGCTGAGGAGCACAAGGGGGAATTGGACGGTTTCAGCCAACGTAACACTGGAGGCTTTTGCCAGAGGATGGCATTTGGGGACGCACAGGCAGATGGGCCATTCGGACAATTTGCGCAGGGTAAGATTGGGCCGTCCTTCGGCGTCGTGGACAAAGGCCAAATCTACTTCTTCCCGTTCCACCATATCCAGAGCCGCACCACCGGCAGGTTCCGTAATTTCCAATTCGATTTCCGGGTGAAGCTGATGAAATTCGCCTAACAGCATGGGCAGGATAATGGTGGCAATTTGGGAGGGAACTGCGATTTGCAGACGATTATGTTTTTTGGCGATTTCTCGGACGCTGGCTTCAAAGCGCTTTACCTGCTTTAGCATATTTTCCACTTCGTGGAGCAGGGCTTCGCCATCGCCGGTAAGCTGGATATTGCGCCCTACATGGCGGAACAGGTTGAGACCGGTTTCCTGTTCGATGTTCTTCATGGAAAGGCTCAGGGTGGATTGGGACATGTGCAGGGCGGCGGCAGCTTTCGTGACATTTTGATAACGGCAGACTTCGGCATAGTATTCCATTTGTTGGATATTCATAACGCACCTCTATGATTCCATGTTAGCGTGATTGATTGATTTTTTCAATAGGTATATTGATGATAAGTGTTTTTCTTTTTCCATTAAATGCTTTATGATAAGTTCAGAACAAAGGTAAAGAAAAGTATAAACGGAGGGAAAGAACATGAAAAACGCAATGAAAATTTATGCAGAAAAATTGATGGCTCAGGCTTTGCAGACGGTAAAAACTTATCAGCAGGCAATGCGTGGACAAAAGGATTTGCCGCCTGTCCGGAAAAATATGCTCTATGGCCGTTATCTTACGGATATGGATGAAGCGATTTAATGCTGGCCAGACAGGATTTTTCTCCTGAGGGGCGAAGTAAAACCATAGATGTAGATTGTGTAAAAGGAGAGCATTATGGAGACAAAAGCGATTTTGCTGGACGGGAAGGACAATGTAGCTACCTGTACCAGTGAAGCCCATCCGGGAGACAAAGTACACTGCCATGGCAGCGCGACAGCGGAAGTGGAAGCGGCGGCAGATATTCCCATTTGGCACAAGATTGCCCTGCGTCCGATTGCCAAAGGGGATATGGTCTATAAGTATGGCGAAGTCATTGGGGAGGCCTTGCAGGATATTCCGCAGGGCGGCTGGGTTTCCCATGAAAACATCCGCAGCGTGCCCAGAGATTACGCCAGTGAGTACCTGCTGGGGAAGGAGGCGCAGTGATATGGAGTTTTATGGTTATCGGCGCAAGGAAGGCCGTCCCGGTATCCGCAATCATGTTCTGATTCTTCCGGCCTGTGCTTGCGGCAGTGAGTCCTGCCGGATTGTGGCCAGTCAGGTGCGGGGCGCGGTAAATATCGTCTTTAATACCGGTTGCAGTGACGTAGCGGCCAATACGGAAATGAGCCAGAAAATCCTGACGGGCTTTGCCCTGAATCCCAATGTCTATGGTGTGGTGATTATCGGACTGGGCTGCGAGACCGTACCTCATGCTAAACTGCGGGAAAAGATTCAAAGTCAGTGCTCCAAGCCTGTTGTTTCCTTTGGCATACAGGAAGAAGGCGGCACATTGAAAACCATTGCCAAGGCTGTGCGGGCGGCAAGGGAAATGGCAGCAGAAGCAGGTATGCAGCAAAAGGAAAAATTCCCAATCAGTGAACTTTTACTGGGGATTGAATGCGGCGGCAGTGATGCGACATCGGGGATTGCGTCAAATCCTGCCGTGGGGAATCTGAGTGACCGTCTGGTAGATTTGGGGGCTTCCGCCATGATGAGTGAATCCATTGAATGGATTGGCGGCGAGCATGTGCTGGCCAGACGGGCGGCAACACCTGAAATCCATGACCAGATAATCAAGGTCTGTGAAGATTACGAAAAACACTTGCTGGCAGCCGGTCAGGACTGCCGGGCAGGACAGCCCACGCCGGGCAATAAGACAGGCGGACTTTCGACCATAGATGAAAAGAGTCTGGGCTGCATCCGCAAGGGCGGCACCCGTCCCATCGTGGAGGTATTGGAACAGGCACAGCGTCCCACTAAGCAGGGAGCTATCGTCATGGATACCGCAGGTTATGACATTTCCTCGGTAACTTCCATGGCCGCAGCCGGCTGTCAGGCCATCATCTTTACCACGGGCAGGGGGACACCTACGGGCAATGCCATTGTGCCGGTGCTGAAGGTCACAGCCAATGAACATACATACAGCTGGATGGAAGACAATATGGATGTGGACCTCTCCGGAATCATCCGCGGGGAAGTATCCATTGAGGAAAGCGGTGCCATGCTGCTGGAGAAAATCCATGAACTGGCTAATGGCCGACTGACCAAGGCGGAAGCCTATGGTTTTTCCGATATTGCCATTGACCATGTGTGCCGTTTCGTATAGGGGGCGTGAATATGCCGGAGAAAATGTCTTATCTTGAACATGCTGCCGTAACGGTGGCGGATATTGAATGGAGCCAAAAGTTCTTTGCGGATGTTCTGGGGATGACGGAAACCCGCCGCAAGGAAAAAGATGGCAAATTGCAGCAGCTTTGGCTGAAAGGCGGTTTGCAGCTCGTGGCTGCCCCGGACAATCCGGCGGCAGGCAGGGGCCATCATTTAGGCATCGTGGTACAGGATTTTGCCACCACTTTGCAGGAGATGCTGGCCTATGAGGGCGTTCATGCCATGGAAGGCAAGCCGGAAAAATGGGTGCAGCTGCCTGATGGTCTGGTGCTGGAGCTCTTTCAGGAAAAGCCAGGAGCTATTGAAAAAGTGCTGGCGATTGAAGTGAAATAACAGAACGAATAATAAAAATGGGCTGTGATGAAATCCAATACGTTCATCACGGCCCATTTTGACATCTATGCTTAGAAATTATAAAATAGGCTTATATCGTAAAAGCAGGAGGATTGCCGGATGTTAGTTGGTGAAGAAAGAAACAAAGTAGACCAGATTTGGGATACATTTTGGACAGGTGGGCTGACCAATCCCCTATTGGTTATCGAGCAGTTTACCTATTTGCTGTTTATTAAGCAGTTAGATGATATAGAGACAGAGAACGAGGCAAATGCGGCCTTGTTGGGCTTTGAAAATGAGGAGAAAATCTTTGGCCCGGAGCAGCAGAATTATCGGTGGAGCCGGTTTAAGAACATGGCACCGGCTGTGCAGTTCCAGCTTATGCAGGAGGAAATTTTTCCGTTTATCAAGAATCTGCATCCGGATGATGAGGCATCTTATACCCGTTTTATGAAGGATGCGACCTTCCAGATTTCTGCGCCGGATAAACTGGCGAAAATCATTGAGGGAATAGACAAGCTGGATTTGACAGAGCGCGACAGCAAGGGCGATTTGTATGAGTATATGCTGTCCAAGCTGGCCTCTTCCAAAATCAATGGTCAGTTCCGTACGCCCCGTCATATCATCAAGATGATGGTGGAAATGGCAGCGCCGCAGCCTTCAGATATCATCGTAGATCCGGCTATGGGAACAGCAGGATTTTTGGTAGCCGCCGAAGAATTTGTTCGCGAAAAGCATGGCGATATGTTCTTGGATGATGAACAGGCACAGCATTTTAATTCTGCCATGTTCCACGGTTTTGATACCGACCCCACCATGCTGCGCATTGGTACCATGAACATGATGCTTCACGGCGTAGAAAATCCGGGGATAGATTATAAGGACAGCCTTTCCAAGAATAATTCCGATAAGGAACTTTATACACTTGTCCTGGCCAATCCTCCGTTCAAGGGCTCATTGGATAGTGAAACGGTGGAAGAAAGTCTGCTGCGTGTTACGAAGACGAAGAAAACAGAACTGCTTTTCCTCGCTTTGTTCCTGCGCATATTGAAAATTGGCGGCAGGGCGGCGGTTATCGTGCCGGATGGCGTTCTCTTTGGTTCTTCCAAAGCGCATCAGGCGTTGCGCAAGGAAATTGTGGACAACAATAAATTGACGGCAGTAATCTCCATGCCCAGTGGTGTGTTCAAGCCTTATGCAGGCGTGTCAACGGCAATCCTTTTCTTTACCAAGACCAATGCAGGCGGTACGGACAAGGTTTGGTTCTACGATATGCAGGCGGATGGTTACAGTCTTGACGATAAGCGGCAGGAGATTGAGGAGAACGATATTCCTGACATTATCGCCCGCTTTAAGAATCTGGAACAGGAAGAAGGCCGCAAACGCACGGAGCAGAGCTTCTTTTTGCCGGTAGAGGAAATCCGTGAAAACGGCTATGACCTCTCCATCAATAAATATAAGGAAATTGAATATGTGCCGGTGGAATATCCTAGCACGTTGGAGTTGATGACTAAGCTGGATGAGCTTAATATGGAAATCAGCAGCGATATGGAGAAGTTACGGGAAATGCTCGGAGAATAGTTTGCATTATTGATTCGTGGCAAAAGGCGCAGGGCAGGTGACGGTTGCCTTTCGCTGATGTGTGGGGCTAAAACTGTTTTTTGCCCTTAATTAAGTATCGTGAAAAGTCAAAACTCGCTGCGCTCAAACAGTAGACTTTTCACGATAGGGCAGAAGTATGGCAAAAAACAGTTTCTTAACGCCCCGCACATAACGCTGCAGTCAACCGCCACCTGCCTTGCTCACTTCTTTCAAAAATTATGGGGAGTATTGCACGATGATGAAAAAAATGTATAATATTAGGTAAAGAATGGTGTGCCGACACCTTAAAAATCCCAAATGAATGTTGGACGCAAGAGCCAATGATGTCGGGGAACGACGGAAAATCTCCAAATGACGGTCAGACGTGAGGGCTGATGATGTCGGGGAACGACAGAAAAATCGGTGGGTTAGAGGCCATCGGTTTGATGGCCTCATTTATTATATTGAGGTGTTAGTTGAATGGATAAGGTAAGGATAGGCGATATATGTACAGTTGTAAGTGGCTCGACTCCCAAAAGTAATATAGAAGAATATTGGAATGGCGATATAAAATGGATAACGCCTGCAGAAATAACAGATGACTCCTATGTAATTAGTGATACAGAACGCCATATTACGGAAAAGGCAGTTGAGAAAACAAATTTAACTTTGCTTCCTGTAGGGGCGGTGTTGTTATCGTCTAGGGCTCCGATAGGTAAGACTGCTATTGTGGGTGCCGAAATGTACTGTAATCAGGGATTCAAGAATCTAATTTGTTCGGAACGAATTTACAATAAGTATCTGTATTTCTTTTTGACATCTAAGGTGGATTATCTCAATGCCTTGGGACGAGGTGCAACGTTTAAGGAAATCTCTAAAGGTATAGTTGAAGATGTAGAGATATCGTTACCATCTTTAGATGAACAAAAGAAAATTGCTGAACGATTTGAAGCAATTCAGCAGTTGATTAGCAAGCGAAAACAAGTTCTTTTACATCTTGATAATCTTGTCAAATCACGGTTTGTTGAGATGTTTGGGGATTTAGTATTCAATACAATGAACTGGCCATCAGTTACATTAGTAGATACTTGCGTAGATAAAGATGACATTAAGTGTGGCCCCTTTGGTACGCAACTCGGGAAGGATGAATATGTTCGAGAAGGTGTTCCTCTTTGGGGAATACCTCAGATAAATGCTGCTTTTACAATACCTCCTACAGATTTCCTAACTGAAGACAAAGCTGAACAATTATCAGCATACTCATTGTTACCTGGTGATATCGCAATGTCCAGAAAAGGAAATGTTGGAAAATGTGCCATCTACCCAGAGAATTCTCCTAATGGTATTATTCATTCGGATGTATTGCGAATTCGTGTAGATAACAAGCGTTGCAATCCGTTGTTTATGATGTGTCAGCTACATTTCAGTCGTGCAATAGAACCACAGATAGCTGCTGTGAGCAATGGTGCTGTTATGGCGGGAATAAACGTGACCAAGCTAAAAAGTATTGTTGTCCATGTTCCACCTATAGAACTTCAAAAAAAATTCGCCGACTTCGTATCTCTCACAGACAAATCGAAATTTGCCGTTCAACAAAGCATCAACACTTTGCAGACTCTAAAGGCCAAACTGATGCAGGCTTATTTTAAGTAGGAAAGGAGAATTTACATGTTCTTAAAAAAAATAACAGCTAAAAATTTTAGGGGATTCGCTGATATTACAGTTGAGTTCTCTAAAGGAATCAACTTGATTATAGGAAATAACGGTTTTGGTAAAACTTCGCTAATTGAAGCCATATCTATATCTCTCAGTACATCATTTGGACTACTCAAAGGTGTAGAGACGAGGAATTTGGAAGAAAAAACTGTTAGATATATTTATAAGAAAGATGGTGATGCTACTTATTCTATTCATCGTCAATTCCCTCAAATGATTTTATGTGAATTTCAATGGGACAGTCAAACAAAATATAATGTTGGAATGGAGAGAAAAGGAGAAGCAAATTTAGCAGAAAAAATCGATTATAAGATACTAGAAAAACTCTCTGAGATAATAAATGAGCACAATAAAAATGCCCCTATCTTTTGTTTACAAACTTTTGATAGAGATTGGAATATACACAGGGATGATTATGAAAAAAATATGAGTATATCAACTGGAATGACCTTGCGCACAGATGGATATAATGGCTGTTTATCGGGGAAAGGCATTGATGATGTCATCCAAAGATGGTGCCTGAAAATGAGTTTTTTAGAATTCCAAAAGAAACATCCTGTGCATGAGTTCCAGTTATTTCAGAATACTATAAAACAATTCATGGCAATCATGCTAGAAACTTCCGATGATGTAAAAGTTGAGTATTCGGTAGAGACACAAGGTTTGGAAATAACCATAGGTGATAAAAAGGAATCTATTTATAGTTTAAGCACCGGCTACCGTGCTATTCTCTACATGATTATGGAACTAGCATACAGAGCATCTGTGCTTAACCCCACTATGCAAAACTTTTCCGAATTAGAAGGCGTGGTGTTGATAGATGAAATAGATGCTCACCTACATCCGAAATGGCAGTGGAAAATCCTTGATGCTATTCGGAAGGTATTCCCCTGTGTGCAGTTTATCATTGCCACCCACTCTCCTATAGTTATATCTTCTGTCAAGGATGCCCGCATAATCAAGCTTATCGACTTGAAAACCACTGAAGTGTTGGAGTCTGCTTATGGTTATACAGCTGATGAAGTGCTTGAACTGCGTCAAGGAAGCAGTGCTCGTCCTGCAAAAATAGTCAAGTATATGAATGAGTTAGACATTGCTGTCGATGATGGTGATTTTGACAAAGCCGATAAAATTCTGCAGGATGCGAAAGATGAATTCGGAGAGACTTCCCCCATCTATGATGAAATGAATAGATTTATACGTGTTAATCGATGGGTGGAGGAATCATAATGATTTATATAGAAAAACAACATCCTCCAAAGAAAATTGCAGATAAAGTTGCAGCTATAAAATCAGGAAGTGAATGGAGAAACGCTACAGATAACGAAACTGACCAACTCCGTAGCTGTTTTGATCAGCTTGATAAATCTGCCATCAAAGAGGCATTATGCAAGGAACAACATGGCCTGTGTGCGTATTGCATGAGAAGAATTCATAATGATAACAAAATGACAATAGAGCATTGGCAGCCTATTAAAAAAGGCGAAAGTGATGTTTCATGGGAAAAAGATAATGTTTTAGCATATAACAATTTCTTAGGCTGTTGTGATGGTGGACGCAGTAAAGATGATTCAAATAAGATTTTGTGTTGTGATGCTTCAAAAGAAAACAAACGTATAACCATTTCTCCCTTGAAGAAAGAACATACTGACAAGCTAATATATCGTGCAAATGGCAGGATTGAAACCAAGCCATCCGATAAAGAACTTGAATATGATATAAATTATGTTCTTAATTTGAACGGTAAATTGGATGATAATGGAAATTTTTTGCATGATACTTTAACCGCACTTGTCAGAGGGCGGCGTGAGACTTATAAGTACTACAGTTATTTCGTTGAGAGATTGGAAAAGAAATTCGGTAATAATGAAACAAAAATCAGAAATGGCATAGCCAAAAGAATAGATGTAATGGAAAGTGCCGATGAATATGAACCGTTTATAGGCGTATGGCTTTATTTCCTGCGAAGAAGACTGCACGGAGTAAAGAAAAAACATTGATTCACCTATAGGACAAAAAGGTTTTCAAACAAAGAACAGACACAAGAGAATGGAATAGAATTATTCTTTACAGTCGTAAGGATAAGTAGTACAATGTAAGTAAGAAAGGGATAGTTATCTGAGGTGGTAGATTTCGTCCGGACCACACGCCGATGGCATGACAGAGGAAACTCGAGTAGATGCAGGAGAAGCGGACGCCTGCCAGATAGCTATTCTGATTGGAGAGAACCGTTCTCGTATGAGGGCGGTTTTTCTGCTATAACGAGGAATGAGGAATAGTGCTCTGTTAAATGACAGGGAGGGGAAATTATGGCCTCAAATTTTGAATTTGTGAATCAGGAACCCCAATGGGTTAATATAGCCGAACGGGCCATAAAAGCAGAACAGGGGATGGCGATTGCGCCGGAAGTGGCGGCAATCTTTGGGCGTTCGGCAATGGAGTTGGGAATTAAATGGGTTTACCGTGCAGAGGGAATGGATACGAGTGACCCGTATAAATACGGCAAGGATAGAGAGCTTTTTTCCCTGCTGAAGGATAGGGGCTTTTGTGAAGTGGTGGGGGATAATAAGCTGCTTCACATGCTTGACCAGCTGCGTCTGTTTGGCAACAGGGCTGCTCATGGTGGTAGTCCGCTTACACATGGTGATGGTGTACTGGCGCTTAGAATTCTCTTTGAGTTTCTGAGTTGGATGGCCTATTGCTATACGTCAATTCAGGGCGAAATGGTCTTTGATGAAAGTCTTTTGCCGTCTCCTGCGGATAAGGCCGCTGTCAGCCAGCAGGAGCTCAAAAAGCAGGCGGAGGATATCGCGAGGAAAGATGCCGCCTTGGCACAGAAACAGCATGAACTGGATGAGAAGAATCAGGAACTTGATGATATACGAGAGAAAAATGAGCAGCTTCAACAGGAACTTATCCGTCTGCGCAAAGAACGTCAGGCGCAGGGCGAGTTTCACGTCAATCCGATTACGGAAGCGGAAAACCGCAAACGCTATATCGATTATGACCTTGAAGCGGCAGGCTGGATAATTGGCGATAACTGCCGTATTGAGGAAGAAGTTTCCGGCATGCCCAATGCCTCCAATACCGGCTTTTCGGATTATGTGCTTTACGGCAGAGACCAGAAACCTTTGGCCATTGTGGAGGCCAAGCGTACAAGTTATGACCCGGAGAAAGGGGCAAAGCAGGCAGAACTCTATGCCAATAGCTATGAGGAAAAGTATGGGCGCCGTCCCTTTATTTTTATGACCAATGGTCTGCGCACTGTGTTTCTTGATGAACAAGGGGGTTATCCCCGCCGGGATGTGTCGGGTTTCTTTACGCAGGATGATTTGCAGATGCGCATGGACAGGCGCGGTATGCAGCAGACTTTGGCAGAGGTTGAGCCGAATCACGATATTGCAGGCAGACCTTACCAGATAGAAGCGGTCAAGGCGGTGGAAGAGGCGTTTGACCACAAGCACAGGAAAGCGCTTATCGTGCAGGCCACGGGGACAGGCAAGACCCGTGTGGCCATCAGTTTGTCGGATGTACTCTTTCGTGGCGGCTGGGTGAAACGGATTTTGTTTTTGGCTGACCGTACAGCACTGGTGCGGCAGGCAAAACGCAGCTTTATGGATTTTTTCAGCAACGAAATTCCTATGGCCAGCCTGATGGACAGCCGGGATGATGCGACGACGGCGCGGATTATCTTCAGCACCTATCCGACGATGATGAACGCCATTGACACGGCGAAAAATCCTGAGGGGCGCAGATTGTTTTCGCCGGCTTTCTTTGACCTTATCATTATTGATGAGAGCCATCGCAGTATCTATCAGCGGTATCAGGCGATTTTTCAGTATTTCGATGCGATGTTGTTAGGTCTTACGGCAACGCCCAAGAATGAAGTGGACAAGAATACATACCGCCAGTTCGAGCTGGAGGCGGGGAATCCCACCTTTGCCTATCAATATGACGAGGCTGTTGCACAGGGCTATCTGGTTCCTTATGAACAGTTTGAGCGCACCACGGACCTCATGAAGAATGGTCTTCATTACAAAGACCTTAGCGAAGATGATAAGGCACATTATGAGGAAGTATTTGGTCTGGCTGGTGACAATGCCCCGGATATTTTGAGTTCGGACTTCAATAAATACGTGTTCAATCGGCAGACGGTGCAGATGGTCATCAAGGATTTGATGGATATGGGACAGTACGTTGAAGGTGGGGATAAGCTGGGCAAGACCATCATCTTTGCCAAGAACCGGAAGCATGCAAAGTTTATCGTGGATATTTTCCATGAACTGTATCCCGAGTTCGGTGATGCGTTTATTCAGCAGGTGGATGGCAGCATTGATTATCATGAACAGATTATTGATGATTTCCGCACGCCGGATAAGATGCCGCAGATTGCTGTGTCGGTTGACATGCTGGACACGGGCATTGATGTGCCGGAGGTATTGAATCTGGTATTCTTTAAGATGGTGCGGTCTTATAGTAAATTCTGGCAGATGATTGGACGGGGAACAAGGTTGTGCCCGGATTTGTTTGGGCCGGGAATTGATAAGGAGAAATTTTACATCTTTGACTATGGCGGGAACTTTGAATACTTCAGTCTGCAAGGTAATAAACTGAAAGAGTCCAAGAATCAGCCGTCACTGGTAGAACGCATTTACAATTTACAGGCTAATCTGTATCTGCTGCTTTATAAGGATAAAGATACGGAGCGGCAGGAGTTTGCGCAAAAACTATTTACACAGCTGCATGGTGCGGTGATGGCACTGGATAATGAGAGTTTCCGTGTCATTCAGAATCGCCAGCAGGTAGAGAAGTATCGGGATAAACGCAGCTGGGCAAATCTGACGGCAGATGATGTGGCGGAGATTGCCCAGCATATATCCCCCATCATTCCTGCACAGGATGATGATGTAATGGCCCGTTTCTTTGACCAGAAGATGTACAGTATTATGTATGATTATCTGATGGCCAAGGATATTACAGCAAAGGTACAGCAGGTAGAAGAATCTGCTGATAAGCTGAGTTCACCGAATCTGCAGACCATTCCGCAGATAAAAGCCAAATATGACTTCATCCAGCAGGTACGTTATCCTGAATATTGGGATGAGGTGACGCTGGATAAAATCGAAAAAGTCCGTACCGAACTGCGTGAGTTACTGAAGTTCCTGGAACCTGAGAGTACGAGTATTTACTATACCGATTTTACCGATAATCTCATCATGGTCAGGGAGACTCATGTG
The DNA here is from genome assembly GCA_002448495.1 of Pseudoselenomonas ruminantium. Taxonomy (GTDB): domain Bacteria; phylum Bacillota; class Negativicutes; order Selenomonadales; family Selenomonadaceae; genus Selenomonas_A; species Selenomonas_A ruminantium_I. Next base: position 20,525 of record DJYL01000216.1, read on the forward strand.
GTTACGCCGGAGCAGACTTCGGAAAGCTACAGGAAAAAGGTGGAACGCTACCTGAAAGAACATCAGGATAATATTGCCGTACATAAGCTGCGGACGAACAAGCGGCTGACTGCTGTAGACCTGCGGGAATTGGAACGTGTGCTGTGGGAAGAACTGGGAACGCAGGAGGATTATCGCAATCTCTATGGACAGCGGCCGGTAGGGCTTATGGTGCGCAAAACTGTTGGCATGGACAGGGCAGCACTCGAAGAAGTGTTTGCTGAATTTTTGCAGGAAAATCGCTTAAACCTTCGGCAGATTGATTTTGTCAGGCGCATCATTGACTATTTAGCCAAGAATGGGGAGATGATTCCTCAGGATATCAAGAAGCCGGCGTTTGCCGGTATGAACAATGTTGCACAGTTGTTCAAAGGGAACACTGCGGAAGTTGCGCATATTTTTGACAAGGTGAAGGAAGTTACCAGCAATGGCAGCGAAATCGCCTGATTACGAGCATAGGATTATTGATGAATTTACAGGAGGACTGACAGGCAAATGATTACGGAGACCGAATTAAAGACAGGAATTATTTTTGGAGACAACGAAACAGCAGAATATGTCTATATGCCTGCCAGTGAAATCGGCATGGAAAATCCACTTTGTGTTTATGAGCAGGAGAACGGGCGTAAGGATGTTGATTTGTCTGAAGCCTTGCGACTCATCCGGGTAAGAGCGTTAAGACAGGTGAAACATCCGGTGATGGGACAAAGTTCATGTTGAAAAACGGGAAAGGTGAACCGGCTATGAAATGGTCAATTCGCGGGCGGATGATGCTGCTCTCTTTTGCAGGTGTTGTGGCAGTCCTTCTGGCAGTGGGAACGGTGGCTTTTTATGGGTTGTATGCAGCCCAAAGCAGTATGCGGGAACAGGAAAACAGTCTTAGTGCCTATCTGACCGAGTCCATGGAGGGATATGCGGAAAAATATGCCAAGGAACGGCTCAGAGAGGTTGCGGAAAGTAAGGCCATGCACTTGGACAGGGAACTTTACATCGTGGGTGAGGATGTGGAGTTCATGGCAGATACGTTCTCGCGCATCTTAAAAAATAAAGAAAATTATCGTCCGCGTACCCTGCCAAATACGCGGGACGTACCGAATCTTGTATCCGGTCAGCCGTATATTCACTATAGCGCGGAGTTGCGTGACCTAAGTGGAGATTTATGGGCGGAAAGTCAGTTAGCGGGAAATTTTGCGGATTGCATGGAGTCGATGAGTCTGTCTTATGCCGGTTATCGCACATCAATCTTTGCCGGTTCAAAAAATGGCTATGCCATCTGTCTGGATGTGATTCCGGCAGATGCAGGAACCAATAGCATTTATCCATCGGATGAAGCGCGGGAGGAGTTCGTTTCCCATTATGACCCGCGAAAGCGTTCCTGGTATGCGGTGGGAAAGAACGCAGACAAGCCTGTTTTTACTGATGTTTACAGGGGGGCAGACGGGCATATTTCCGTGAGTTGTGTTATGCCGTATTATGATGCAGATGGTTTTGCTGGTGTAACAGGCATCAGTTACAGTGTGGCGGACATTTATCGTTCGATTGTGAGCGGAGCTGTAGGTGAAAAAACCATTAATTTCGTGCTGGACAATGAGGGGAATATCGTTTTCTCCTCGGAAAAAGAGGGGCTTTTGGCTGCGGTAACGTATGAAAAGGATTTGCGCAAGATGGATGAGCCATCCATAGCAGAGGCCGCTCGCCGTATGTTGACCGATAAAAGCGGTGTCATGTCTGTAGTTTACGAGGGCAATACCTATTATCTGGCTTTTGCTCCGATGAAGTCAACGGGCTGGAGTTATGGCACAGTGATTGAAGCAAGTGAAGTGCTCAATCCGATGACGGAGGTCGGCACCGCTATAGGCGAGAAAATGGGCGATTTTCGGAATGTGATGCAGCAGTCCTTTTTTGATTCTTTCCTGCGGGCGGGGTTGATTCTGATTCCTATACTGCTGCTGATTTTTTATGGCAGCGGCGTAATGGCCAGCCGGATGTCCCGTCCTATTCGTCGTCTGGCCGATGGTGCCAAGGAGATTTCGGCAGGCAATTTCGATAAAAAATTGGAAATACATACCGGTGACGAAGTGGAACATCTGGCACTGTGCTTTAACGATATGACGCTGGCACTCAAAGAGTATATGAAAAATCTTGCCAATGCTGCGGCAGAACAGGAACATACCCGTACAGAATTGGAAGTGGCGGCGCGTATACAGGAAGATATGCTGCCCAATATTTTCCCGGCTTTTCCAGAGCGAAAGGAATTTTCCATTTATGCCACAATGGATGCGGCTATGAATGTGGGCGGCGACTTCTATGATTTTTATTTGCTCGATGAGGGGCATCTGGTCGTTACGATTGCCGATGTATCCGGCAAAGGTGTACCTGCGGCACTTTTTATGGCAAAATCCCAGTCTGTGCTGAAAAACTGCGTATTGCGGGAAAAAAATCAGGATAATCTGGCAGCAGCCGTAGAACGCGCCAATCAGCAGCTTTGCCGTAATAATGATACCGCCATGTTTGTGACGGTATTTATCGGTGTTTTGGATATTCAAAATGGTCATTTTACATATGTTAATGGCGGACATTGCCCACCCCTATTGGGACGACATGAACATTATGATTTCCTGCCCATGAAGAAGTGCTGTGTACTTGGCGTAATGGATATGCCCTATGAGCAGCAAAGCATTGACTTCCTGCCGGGAGATACGCTGTACCTGTATACAGATGGCGTTTCCGAGGCGATGGATGAACA
>DJYL01000216.1:23386-27470 GCA_002448495.1 Pseudoselenomonas ruminantium
AAGTTATCCATTGAAGATATTTTGGGAAAGATGCGGGAGTTTGTTCAGCAGCATGCAGGCACGGCTCCGCAATCCGATGATATTACAATGCTGGGGCTTAGATACTATGGCAATGCAGGTAAGCCGCAATAAGAGCAAGGTTTATAGGCGTTCTTCTTTTTGCCTGTCCTGTGGCGGGGGGACGAGCAGCAGAAAACAGGCGAGAATATCGTCTACCTGTGAAGATTTTGCCACTCCGGTTTTGCACCAGAAGGCAAAGTGTTCACAGTTGTTGAGCAGCAGGTCATAACCTTGTTCGCCCAGTTTGCTGCGGGCTCGTTCGATGGTTTCCTGCGGGGAAAATGGTTGTATCTCATTGCCGAATACCCGTTTGACAATCCAGTCAAAAAGATTGTTTTTCGCCGCAGGGCCAATGCCGTTCAGGACATACAGCGTATCGCTGCCGGACATGAATTCGGCGAGGGAGGTTTCGGAGATAGTCCCGTCACAGAGCAGGGGATTGCGTTCCTTATAGTAGTGAATCACCTGCTGATTTCCTGCGTATATGCCAAAATGGCGGTATCCTCTGCGTTTGACATAGACAATATCGCCCGTGTTTGCCGTTGTCATAATGACCGCTCCTTACAAATAATTTGTATTTACTATTCGCGAAAGGCAAGGGCTTTTCCTTGTCTAATCCATTAAAAAAGCCGGATGCAAGGTGAAGTTCTTGCATCCGGCTTTTTGGGAATTTAGGAAGGGATATAAATGGGGGATTATGATTTGAGGTGTGGACAGTTTTTGGCCATGATTTCTTCGTAATGGGCAATCTTATAGTCCAGTCTGTCCATGGTGGCCTTTAATTGCTCATATTGTTCCTGCAGGCGGGCGCGCTGTTCGATGAGGATTTCCTTGCGGGCTGCTTCTGTGCCCTCTTTGAAGAACAAATCCACATATTCGATAAGCGCTTCGACTTGAACTCCGGCACTGCGCATACATTTGGAAAACTCCACCCAGCCGCAGGCGGCTTCATCAAAATCGCGAATGCCGTTCTCCTTGCGCGGCACATGGGGGATAAGGCCGATGCGCTCATAGTAGCGGATGGTATCGGCGGATAAATCGTATTTCTCGCTGACTTCCTTGATGGTCATGATGTCACCTCGTTCTGTCCTTACTCAATATCATATGCTTATTTTAACACTTGGAGTTGACTTCAGGTCAATAGCTATGCGGTAAAATTTTTTAGAGGATTTTATCTTGACTTGAAGTGCGCTACAAGTGTTAAAATTAAGGACAAAGATAATTACTTGCAGGTGAAAATCATGAATAGAAGAACATTTATTCTAGGAGGTTTGGGAACATTGGGCGTACTAGCTGGAGGCGGCGTGCTGTTTACCCAAAGGCCGGAGTTTGGGCGGTTGCCGCGAGGGGAGCGTCTGGCGCGGCTGGAGGCTTCACCTCATTATGTGAACGGTAAGTTTCAAAATCTTGTGCCTGTGCAGGTCATGAATGAACAGAATGGTGAAAACCGCTTTGTTGCCATGGCTAAATTTCTCTTTGGGGATAAGTCTCATTTGTCGCCCAAGCAGGTTATGCTGTCGAAGAAAACGGATTTGCAAACATTGAATCCTGCTGAAGATGTGGTGGTCTGGCTGGGGCATTCCAGCTTTTTCATGCAGCTGGGGGGCTATCGGATTTTGATTGACCCCGTGTTCAGTCCCTATGCTTCGCCCCTCTTTTTCATCAACAAGGCATTTCCGGGCAGTAATGTCTATACCGCAGAGGAAATGCCGGAGATAGATGTGCTGGCCATTTCCCACGACCATTGGGACCATCTGGATTATCCCACCATCATGGCGCTAAAGCCGAAGGTGAAGCAGATTGTCTGTCCCTTGGGCGTTGGGGAATACTTTGAGGACTGGGGCTTTGCCAGGGAAAAACTCCATGAGGAAGACTGGGACACGGAAATCAAACTGGCGGATGATTTATCCGTGCATGTGCTGCCTTCACAGCATTTTTCCGGGCGTTTCCTGACACCGAATCCGACATTGTGGTGCGGCTTTGCCTTTGTCACGCCGCAGCGCAAGGTCTATTATACGGGAGATGGCGGTTACGGTGAGCATTTCAAGGCCATTGGTCAGAAGTTTGGTGGCTTTGATATGATGCTGGGTGAAAACGGTCAGTACAACATGGCCTGGCATGCCATTCACATGCTGCCGGAGGAAACCGCACAGGCCGCCGAGGATGCAGGGGCAAAGCTGCTCCTGCCTGCCCATGGCGGCAAGTTTGCCCTGTCACGGCATCCATGGCAGGAACCTTATAGAGAGCTGACAAAGGCCAGCCGTGACAAAAATTATAAGCTGGTGACTCCTGAGATAGGGCACCTGGCCTATATTGACGGCCAGAAAAATGAGCAGTTTGGCTCGTGGTGGGAGAATATGGAATAGGAGGCTTTACGATGTATTTAGGAGAGCAAATCAAAAAACTGGGTTTCGGTCTGATGCGTCTGCCGAAAAAAGGCGAGAAAATTGACGTTGAGCAGGTCAAGGTGATGGTGGATAAGTTTCTGGCGGCAGGCTTTACCTATTTTGATACGGCCTGGGCTTATGCCGGCAGTGAAGATGCTATCCGGCAGGCGTTGGTGGAACGCTACCCCAGAGAAAAATTCCAGCTGGCCACGAAAAATGCTGCCTGGATTAACTGCAAGACCCGTGAGGAAGCCATTGCGCAGTTCAATCTTTCCTTAAAGCGCACGGGAGCAGGCTATTTTGATTTTTACCTGTTGCATAATCTGGGTGAGAGCCGCACGAAGTTCTTTGATGATTTTGATATGTGGTCCTTTGTGCAGGAGAAAAAGGCCGAAGGGCTGATTAAGCATGTCGGCTTTTCCTTCCATTCCACGCCGGAGGAATTGGAAGAAATCCTGACCAAACATCCCGAAATGGAATTTGTCCAGCTGCAGATTAACTACGGAGACTGGGAAAATCCGGCCATTCAGTCCCGTGCCTGCTATGAAGTCGCCAGAAAGCACGGCAAGCCGGTCATCATCATGGAACCGGTCAAGGGCGGCATGCTGGCAAATCCCCCGGAAAGCGTCAAACAAATCCTGCAGGCAGCCGAGCCGGAAAGCTCCTGCGCTTCCTGGGCTATCCGCTTTGCCGCTGATTTGGAGGGGCTGATTGTGGTACTCTCCGGCATGAGCAATGTGGAGCAGATGGAAGACAATCTTTCCTATATGAAGGATTTTACCAGTCTGACGGAAAGCCAGAAGAATACCATTAACAAGGCAAGGGAAGCCCTGGCCAAAATTCCGGTTATTCCCTGCACCACCTGTAACTATTGCGCCAAGGTCTGCCCCAAGGAAATCGGCATTTCCGGCACCTTTACGGCGATGAACTATCTGACGCTCTACGGCGATAAAGCCGCTGCCCAGCATCAGGAAAACTGGCTGGTGGGCGGTCATGGCCGCAAAAAAGCCGCCGAATGTATCAAATGCGGCAAATGCGAGCAGGTCTGCCCTCAGCATATCAGCATCCGTGAGGAACTGGTCAAGGCAGGCAAGGCCTTGCAATAATGGAGATAGAGCGTCAATTTTTAGTCGAAAACCTGCCATCCCTGCCGGCAGAGTATGAAACTTTACGTCAGGGCTATGTGGCCTTGGAGCCGGAAATCCGCATCCGTCAGCTTGGTGACAGTCATTTTGTGCTGACCGTCAAGCGCGGAGCAGGGCTTGTCCGTGAAGAATGGGAAACGGATATAGAAAGTCAGGAATTTGACAATCTGGCTGCAAGGCTGTGGCCGCAAACCTGCATGATTGAAAAACGCCGCTATAAATTGACTCTGCCGGATGGCTTAATCGCAGAATTGCATGTGCATACCGGCCATCTGGCAGGATTCAATTATGTAGAGGTAGAATTTCCAACTGTAGAAGCAGCCAAGGCATTTATACCGCCAACATGGTTCGGCAGGGAGGTCACGGAGGATAAAAGATTCTCCTACGGCACTTTGGCAAAGGCTGATGGGCTGGAAACGGTGCGGCAGCTGCTGGAATAGGTCAAATATATTTTGATTATTTATGAACAGTTCCTAAGACAAAGGAGGAAAA
>DJYL01000166.1 GCA_002448495.1 Pseudoselenomonas ruminantium
CGCCAGCGGATGATGAATGCTCTGCCGTTTGCCGTCCTGAAAGAAGGGAATCCCGTAATCTTGAAATACAAGGGGGATAATGCCATCATAATCCTCGGCATTGCGAATGAGAACACCGATTTCCCGATAGCGGTATCCCTGCTCCCGCACCAGACGCAAAATATCTGCCGCTGCCGTTTCCACTTCGATACGGCGGTTGGCCGCTTCCACCAGCCGCAAATTTTTAGGCTTATCCGCAGCCGCCTCAACCTGACCAAATAATTTTTCTTCCAGCCAGCCCAGAGCAGAATTATGGGCACGATAATTTTTTGTCAACAGGATTGTGGGATGCCAAAAGCCCGCCCCGTCCGGCTCCATCTCCTGCATCAGGCGGCAGATGTTTTCCATGGTACGATAGGGCCGGTTAAAGAGTCCTGTCTCCAGCGTATTTTCCATCAACTGGAAATTTACCTGCCCATCAGCCAGAATTTCTCCCATCATGGGCAGAGTGATATGCACCTTGTCCGCAGATGCCAAAATCGCTGCCAGCACATTCATTTCCTGCGGGTTAAAGAATACAAAACCATCAATCCAGACTTCCGCACCCTGCATAAGCTGCGCCTGCGGAATTTTTTCTGCCAGAAGGTTCATCAAATCTTCCGCATCACTTTTCCTGCCTGCCATGGCTTCAGCAAATTCATCAGCCAGCATACTGAGTTCCCGCACCTTGCCGGAAAGACGTTCCTGCCCTGCGGCCACCATGTCTGCGGCCTGACGCAGTTTCTCCGTAGTGAGCCGATAGCTTTTTATCTCCTTGATGGCATCGGACAATGTTTCCGTAAAGCCCCGCTGACGCGCAGACCGGGCAAAGACCGTCAAGTCCTTTTCCCGCTGATGTTTAAGCAGCAGCTTTTGCAGCAGGAGCCGCCGTCCCACATCGCTGATGCGGGGCAAATCCCCTCCCGTTTCCAGCAGAATCTGCCGGGCAAAACGCCGGAAACCAAAAACATACGCGCGGAAAAAACCTTGTCCCGTGCGCTCCATCATGGAGGCCAGTTCTCGTTCCGTCTTATAGGTCATATGCTCCGGCAAAAGCAGAATAAGCGCCTTTCCCAAAGGACGCTTTGTCATTTCCCGCTGCATAGCCTCCAGACACTCATGGGTCTTCCCTGTGCCGGAACGGCCAATAATAAAATCAAGCTTTGCTGTCATACTTATTCCTCAACTAGAAAAGCCTCCCCGAAAAAGGGAGGCCATTTAACATATTTACATAAAGGTAAAGGGTGTAGTCACCCGATGCAATGTACGCCCACAGTCACAGGCATCGGTTTCCAACATTACGGCCTGCCCCGTCCGGTAACGAATCAACGGCATAGCCTCTGCCATCAGGGTTGTTACCACCAGTTCCCCCATCTGATGCGGCTCCGTTACCACCTGATCACTATGGAAAGCCACAATCTCAGGATAGAAATAATCCTCCTGAATATGATAACCCTTATGGGCTTCGCACTGGTAAAGCATACTCGCTGTTCCCAGTTCTGCCGGTTCATACAGATTATACACCGTCGCATGCGTGCGGTCAGCAATATGCCGCTGCATGGCATTGGTAAGTCCTTGCGGGTTCAGGCAGATAACTCGGTTCAACGGGTAATCGGCAATATTTTTCCCTGTGGCCTGCAACTGGATTATCAACTGCATGATGAGCTGCGGTGTGCTGACAATGGTATCCATGCTGATCAATTCCATAAAGCGCAGCCATTGCCGATAATCCGTCCCCATGGTGACCACCGTAGCCCCCAGCATTTCAAGAGCATACTGAATATCCATCAGACGGCTGTCTGACATATCCCCCTGCACCGCCACCACAGAAGTCTGATTGACTCCTGCCGCTACCATGCAGCGGGTCATCATTTCCACATTTTTTGCTACATCACCATTGGTATAGAACTTTGTCACCTCACCATTTTCCTGTTGGACTACACTGAACCGCATAATGCCGGACAAGGGCATGGTGAGTAAATCCAGCGAATCAACCTGAAACAGCTCATTAGGGGTCAGGAAAGGAAGCCTTCTGATGTCTTCAAGGCTTTGTACATCCTTTGCCGACACGCCTGCCTTGGCAAATTTCTGCTGATAGTAGAGACTCTTTTCCTCTACCCACTGCAACTGCTTTTGCAAACGCTCCAGCTGCAAGGCCTGCATACTCTCCCTATCAAGTTGTTCTATCTGTTGATTCGCGTACATGATTTAACTCCGTCCTTTAGTGGTGTGCTTACTTTAGGCTAAGGGTTTTTGATAGAAGAAGGGCTGGAAACTGGTATAACCTAACTTACGGAAGTTCAAAATGGCCTCCGTGGCACCAACAAAGAGGATGCCGCCGGGTTTTAATGCCTTGAAGAAGTTCGCATAAAGCTGATCCTTGGCTTCTTCCGTAAAATAAATAACCACATTACGGCACAAAATCAGGTCAAACCCGTTCTCAAAGGGATCTTTGAGCAAATTATGGCGTTTAAATTCTATGCAGCTTTTGATATCCTGACTAACCGCATACTTATCACCCTCGGGCTTGAAGTATTTTGCCAGACGCTCAGGCTTCATAGCCTTGATTTCATCTTTGGTGTAGACACCTCTCTTGGCTTTGGCCAGAATTTCAATATCCAAATCCGAAGCCAAAATGCGGTGACGGGTGCTCGGTGTCATTTCCTTCATGATAATCGCCAGCGAATACGGCTCTGCCCCAATGGAGCAGCCTGCGCTCCAAATATTGAGCTTCGGTGAACGCTTCAGCAAATCGGGAATGACATCGGTCTCCAGCTTGCCGAACTTCTCCGGTGTGCGGAAGAACTCTGACACGTTAATGGTCAGATACTCAATAAAAGCCGCAAAATCATCTTTATCTTTGGCAGCATTGTCAAAATACTCCACATAGGAATTCATATTGGCTCTGGTTACGAGATTGCCAATACGGCGTTTCATCTGCGGTTCCTTATATAAGTCAAGGTCAATTTCCGTCTTGGCCTTCAACTTTCTCTTAAACTCCACCCAATCTTTCTCGTCCATCATGATAAGTCCCTCCCAACTCTTCTCCGGCCTACTGTTAACAGCAGTACCTCTTTCTATCTCTATTAATTCCCTTTCCCTATGAAAAATTCCTGCCTTTTCCCATAAGACAGAAAAAATATTTTAATTACCCTATTATTTTACCATAAAAAAAGACTACTGACATCTTTTTTTGGGTGTCAGTAGTCTTTTCCCTTTATTCGATGTCAAAAACCGTACGATTTTCTTCTTCCTTCTGCTTGGGCAGGACGATATGCAAAATGCCGTTCTCAAAGGCCACATTGACAGCCTTCTTATCAATCATATCAATGTAGAAGGTGCGTTCAAAATCGCCGCTTTTGCGTTCCCGGCACAAATACTTGATGCTGGCATCCACAGCTTCCGCCCGCTGCGCCTTGATGCGCAGATAGTTGTCATCATCATAGGACACCGTTATCTGTTCCTTATAAAATCCCGGCAGCTCCGCAAACAGTTCATAGGCTGTCTCTGTCTCAATCACATCCACCTTGAAGGAGGACAGCGCACCACTGACTTTTCCCAGAGGATTCAAGGACTGCTCTGCCGCATAGCTTAAAACCTTTTCCAAAACATCGTAGCCCCGTTCTGCATTTTCTTTCAGATGAAATGGTACTGCTCTAAACATAGATACCCCTCCTAGCACATATAATTGCCTATTTCGATATGTCATATTGTACTACAATATTCTGAAAATTGCAAGGGATTTCCCCAGCCAAATACTTACTTACAGCCAAACTTTTCCAGAATATGACTGCAATCCTGCACCGCTTCCAATGTACCAATGTATTCTCCCTGTTCATCATACACCGCCATATACTTCACCAGAATCGGCTTGCCCATGATATAACGGGACACCTCCAAAGAACTGCGCTTTTTCGCCTTGAAATCCGCCACGAGATTTTTGACCACCGGCACAATATGCGGCGGATGGCACTCGGCCACATCACGCCCTAACGCAGCCAACGGACGCGGGAACACCCGGCCTTCGTTGATGAAGAACCGCAGCTTTTCCTCCGCATCGATAAAGGTCAAATCCAAGGGCAACAGCGCCAAGATAGCGCTTAGCTGTTTGACCGTCAATTCGCCCGTGGGCAGCCGGATTTTTCCCGCTAAAATCTCCTGTTCCGTAACCTTGGCCAGTTCCGCTGCCGCCCAGCGTTCGCCAGCCTCCCATCTGGCCGGCTTTTCAACAAAAGCCATGCCCATTTCCGGGAAATCGCGATATATCCGCAGCCACTCCTCTTCCGTGAAAAAGCGCAAGCATAGCGGGAATAAAATCTGTTCTTCCTTGTACACCATCTCCCGCGCCTTTTTCGCCACAGCCGCTATACGCCCCTTGTAAATCAGCACATTGTCTGCGTCCTCCGTAACAGCCCGCGTAAGCGTACCGATTTCCTTTTTGATTTCATCATCCTCATTCCACATGACCTGCGACGGCCCCGTTACCCCGTATGGATATAACTGCGCCATCAGCAGTTCTTCCTTTTTGGCATAATGAGCGCGTACGCCATTAAGTTCCTGTAGTGCCTGAATAACCACGGTTGCTTTTGATGGTTCATATTCTGCACATTCTGTCTGCAGAACATCCAGCACCTTTTCCATGCCTGCATTCTCCAGCCGCATCAAGCTGATGGGATGCCCCTCCGGCAGGGAAATTGACTGGTCAAAATGACCGGTCACCGAACAAGCTTCTGTTCCGGCTGCCGTATTCCCATTGACCACCGAAAAGCCCTGCTCCGCAAAAGCGGCGATAACCGCCCCCATATCCACGCCCTGCATAGCCGCCGCCCGCGGAATGGTCATAATATTGCCCATAACCTGCAACGCCTCAGGGCTGACCAGTTTTCCCAGTCCCAATTCCGTCAAGACCTCCGCCACCTGCGGTTCCGCTTTCACCAGCTCCGCCACCATCAAGCTAAAATCTATCGTCTTCATCCGAATAACTCCTTCATCACCAAGCCATCTTATTCTCTGCCCATAATTATACCTCTTCCACAACACAACGTCTGTTACAACCGTTACAAAAAAAATGTTTAGAAAAGAGCAACCAACGTCACACCAGGCAAGCCACCAAGATAAGCAATGTGCCAGCGATCGCCCCTGCCGCTAAATGCTCGACAATAAGCATAACCATTCTGCATATGCTTGCCCTTGTGCACCCTGCCGATTAATGCCCGGCAATAAGCGGCAGGCGGAGACTAGCTGACAGCAGCGTCAGGCACGGAACGTAAAGAAAATATTTTTTATCATACGACAAAAGGGGCTGGAAAAGTCAACTGTCTGAGCACAGCGAGTTTTGACTTTTCCAGCCCTTAAATTAAAGATAAAAAATATTTTTAGTTCCGCGCCGCAGCGAATGACAGCTAGTCCTCGCCTGCCGCGCCTTTTGCCACGAACTCAATCGTGGTAATAAACCTTGCCGCCGATAACGGTCTTGTGAATCTGCACTTCTTCATCAAAGATGACGATATCCGCTCGCTTTCCACTTTCCAGCGAACCGATTTCCTCATAAAGAGCCAACTCCTGCGCGGGCGTCTTCGTCACCATTTCGATAATCTGCGGCAGCTGCGCCCCGGTATTCTCCCAGAAAATCTTGACACAGCGATTCATGGTGGCCACACTGCCGGCAATGGTGCCATCTTTTAACGTGGCGAGTTCCCCCTTGACAAAGACTTCCTGCCCGCCCAATTCCGAGGGACCGTCACCCAAGCCGCAAGCACGCAGGCTGTCGGTAATCAGCACGATGTTCTTCCCGCCCTTGGCATGGTATAAGAGCCGCTGTGCCGCGGGATGGCTATGCACATTATCGGCAATGATTTCGCAGTTGGCTTCGGTATCAAAAGCCGCCCCCACCACGCCGGGTGCGCGGTGCGTAAAGCCTGTCATAGCGTTGTACACATGGGTGAAATGATGAATCCCATGTTCCTTTACTGCCTGCAGAGTTTCATCGTAATCTGCAGCCGTATGGCCGATGGACACCGTAATCCCGGCCGCATGGCATTCATCGACAAAGCTGTAATCCGTAAGCTCCTCCGGTGCTAAGGTGATGATTTTCACCACATCCGCCCAGGGCTTTACCAGCTTGAAATCAGCCTTGCGGATATTTTCTTCGGCCTGCGCCCCTTTCTTTTGCGGACTGATGAACGGGCCTTCCATATGTGCCCCCAGAATCCGGGCACCAACCAGCGGACACTGCATCGTTTCTTTTACCGCCAGCAGGGCTTCTTCCACCTCATGCCACTTACAGGTCATGGTCGTGGGCAGAAAACCCGTTACGCCGGTCTGCGCCTGCAGTTTTGCCATGCGCTCCAACGCATCCATATCCGCATCCATGGTATCCGAGCCCGCACAGCCATGAATATGGACATTCAAAAAGCCCGGTGCCACATAATTGCCCTGCGCATCCAAAACTTCGGCATCCGCAGGAATATCTTTTTCCTCGGCAAAGCCTTTTATCCGTTCACCATCGCAGAGC
>DJYL01000009.1 GCA_002448495.1 Pseudoselenomonas ruminantium
TGCGGGCGTTGTCAGTCCGCTGGTGGCCAAGAATCTGACGACCATGGATCGCACGAGCAATGTGACGATAGCAGGGACTATCGAAAGCGGCAGCAATGCCGGTCTTTATGCGGGCGCTGACAAGAATGGTGTTCTGTCCAATCTGAAAGCCGATTTGAAAGCGGGAGCTTACAATTATTCCGCCATCCCCATTACTTCCCCAACGGTGGACTATAAAATCACGGCGGATAAGGGGCTGGTGGAGGTAAGCGGAACGGTGCGTTCTACCCGGGATATCAACGCTACTGCCAGTGGCGGCAGGGAAGATATCGTCACGGACGAAAGCAAGTGGGCATGGGTAACAGGCGGTAAGGGCATCAATAAGAAATTCCTGTCCTCTAATGCCACTACAGGCAGTGAAAGCAGTGCCGAGATGAGAAAGAGCACCGTAAGTGTCACCGGTGCCCTCATTGCAGGTACTGCCGATCCCATCAATTTGACCATTGGCGGCAGTGTGGCTGATGGACTGACCATCACAGCAGACAACAATCAGGCCAATGACAGGGTTAAGCAGGGGATAACGCAGGGAACCTTTGACTATGCGAATACCCTCGGTGCGCGTTTAGCGGAGCTTAATAAGCTGATTGCTGCTTATGATGGAAATCGCGGAGATGTTACGCAGATGGCAGCATACATCAACGAGCGTAACAGAATTCAGGATGAAATGAAACGTCTGGGACTGGTGGAGAAGGATGCACAGGGAAATGTTACGGCCTATATCAATTCCGGTCGTTCTGTTTACTATGTGGAAATTCCGGATATCGCCACCAGCGGCGGCAATATTAACGTGAAGGCTGAAGATTTTATCGGCACAGGAAAACTACATGCCAATTCTGCTCCCTCCATCACGATTACAAACGCATCGGATGCCTATCTGAAGCTGAACAATATCCTTATGGGAGAGCAGGGAGGCAGCATTGTCTATAGCGGCTATGGTGCTCATCTGCAGAATACCGTCATACCGCCGGAGACCGTCGAAGGGAATAAGAAAATCAATGAAATGAATCGCAATGAAAGCGGCGGAAGTGTTGCCAATTTCAGCGAAATCTACGGCAGAACCACCGGGACGGCGGCGGGGCTTTTGGTGCAAAACACCAAAACGTTCAGCGGAGACAAGGAAAGCACTATCATCTTGACCGATGAAAAGAAGGCGCAGATGCGACAGGAGGTTAATGATGACAAGGACTTGTCGGCAGAGGCCAAGGCTCAGTTGATAGAGGAAATCAATAGTAAAAACAGCATCACCTATACGGCGCTCACCGATATAGAGGTAAACGGTAAAATCAGTAATTTCTATGGCAATGTGACCATCAGCAACGCCAGTGGGGATATCCGCATCAGCGGTGGTTCGCAGGAGCACCCCACGGGGGTATTCGGGAATACGGTCAAGCTTATTGCGGGCAATGGCACCATTGCGCAGGATTATAAAGAGGGGATTGTCAATATCAATGGCGATCCGGAGAAGTATTTTGTCGATAAGGCCACGACTATGAAAAATAATCTGGGTCTTAGTACGACGAGCGCAGATGCCAAGACGCAGGATGAAGCTGTGTCGCGTGACAGCAGCACACAGGAAGCCACGGGCTATATTGCCGGACGGGATGTCTATGTGTCTGCGGCCAATATCAATGTGAATGGTCTTATTCAGAGCGGTTACAAAACCTATATGGCAACTGCTTCGGAGACAGCTCTGGCGGCAGCAAAACAGCGTCCTTCCGATAGGGCAGCTGTTGTTCAGAACCGTACCATGTACAAGGTCAATGATGGCGGTGCCAAGTGGAGCAGTACAGACAATGCTTTTTACTATGAGGCACAGATCTATTGGGATCCTGCTACGGATAAACTGGTGGTTGAGGATATCGACACCCAGGGCGGGAAGATCTATCTGACGGGCAAACTTGCCAGCACCGGCGATGGCAGAGTTCTGGCGGCAGACGGTGCTGCAGAAATCACCGTGGAGAACCAGACTGCCTTGGATATGAATGTGGGCAGTGTCCTCAATAATCAGCGGGAAGGCATCATTACCATCGCCGATACGGCGAAAGACACCTGGACCGAGTACAGGCGGGGAAAGACCCGTACCATCACCGGCTATGCCCAATATTTGCTGGATCACAGGAATGATGGGGATCTCTATGCGGGCGCTGTTTCGCAAGAGAATAGCCTTTCCGTTGGTAGTGATTTGCAGTATGATGTACAGGGCAATCAGACTTACAGCTGGGTTAACGGCGATAGCGTAGAGACTGTCAGGACGTATGAGCATTATGTACGCAAAGGCATGTGGGGCGCCATTGAGACAGTGAATGAAGAGGGACTGAAGGCTTGGGAGCAAAGCTCGACCCCCATTGATACAACCGAAGGAAAGAAACTTGGACTTCCGGAGGGAGCTGTGATTAATCAAAACAGCAGCAATGTACCGGAATACGGGAAATTGCATTTGGAAGGAAGTACCAAAGTTTTGAAGGATGTGATTTTTGATCGGACGCACGATACATGGAGCTCCGGTTTCCTAGGCTGGTTCAAGCATAGCAGAGACCGGTGGAAGAATGGTACAACGACCATTCAGCTCTACGATTATTCCATCAATGCATCCCAGCCGTTTAAAATCGGCCTCATTGGCTCCGAAACAGGCAAAATCGACATTAAGAGTACCAATGCTAACGGCGGCAGCATCAATTTGACGGGCAATGTGGCCAACTCGCAAGCGGTAGCTGCGCTTACGGTAAACTCGGCTGCGGGCGGCATTACGCAGTTTGACAACACCACCTTAAAGAGTGAAATCGTAAATCTTTCCGCGAAGGACGATATTAAGAATATCCATATCGCTTCTTTGGGGCAGGATGTCAATAATGGCACCGCGGTGACGGATAAGATTCAGCTTACGGCTGTTTCCACGGGCGCCGGGGATATCGACATCACGGCTGCCGGCGGGATAAGGAATAATCAGTCCCTGCAGGGAAATGTGGAAATCGTGGCGTTAAAGAGCCAGGATGGCAGCAATGGGTTTAACAGCAATGCGGCTTTAGGGGATGTGACGCTGAATGCTGCGGGCAATATCACGCAGTCGGGCAGTGGTGTGACCATTGAAGGCCGGGGAATCTCGCTGACCAGCAAAAACGGTGGTATTGGCACAGCAAGTCAGGCCATTAGCATTGCGGCTTCGGATTTGGTCTACGCTACGGATCGCTCTGGTGCGCAGGTCAACGCCGCGGCTCAAGGCAGCATTTTCCTGACCGAGGCTGAAGCTGGCGGCAATATGCGGGTTGGCAAGATTGAATCCAAGGAAGGTGACATTACCTTGACTGTTGCTGGCGGCGGCTTTATTGACGGGCTGCCGGTGGATGACAAGTCTGGCTCCTCGGAGGCCGTGGATGACATGGTTCATCGCTGGATAGATGCCGGCCTGATCGATGGCGAAAAAGATGGAAGTGGCAATTACACTTACAAGGGGGCGTATATAGAAGGTCTGGAGAAGAGTCGGGATGATTACAAGGCCAATGTAATTGCGGCTTATGATGGCAAGACTCAAAGCGACTGGCAGGCGGAGTATGCGCGGCAAAAGACAGCCGTGACGGCAATTTTCGCTTCTGCTGATTATAAGGACTACAAAAATGGCGAAGGGGTCTATAGAGACATTGATGAGGCGCAAGTGGCAGCTAAACTGGCAGCCGATGGGCATCAGAACTATGTTACCTATGTGAAATATGGTACCGCTGACGCTTATCTGCAGGATACCGCTGCGTACAAGTATTCAAAATATGCTAACGCTGATGCTTATTTGGCAGCAGACGCAACCTACAAGGATTTGGTAAACAAGGCCGCACATCCCACGTTTGAATGGACGAAGGATATGATGCTTTACGCCGTCAGTGAAAAAATTGTCAACAAAGACAGTGGCAGCAGCATCCAGACGGAGCGGGCCGCTAATGTCCTGGGGAGAAATATTACCCTGAATGCGGCTAAGGGGACAGTCGGTACTTCAACCGATAAGGCCGTCAGGATTACCGTGGACGAACTGGCAAGTAATGAAGGCATAGCCAAGATGAAGCAGATCATGAATGTGTCGGCTGCCGATGTCACGGCCAACCGTGATACCGACGGTAATCTGGTGTCCTTTGACATCAGTAACAATATGCCCTTGGGCGTTAAGTCCAGTGGTACACTGAATGTAAAGGCCGGTGGCAATATTTCCGTGGCAGGCCGCACCGATACCGCAGGGGAGCATTCCGCGATTAATGTGGGCAGCGTCGATGCTGCACAGAACGGCGCAACCGGTGATGTACGTTTGCATTCCGACCAGGGTATCTACAATGCCGGAAATAGCAGTGATACCAATATCAAAGGCAGAAACCTGCTGCTCACCGGCGGCAAGGAGAGTATTGGTACGGCTGACAAGAATTTGAATATTTTGCTTACGGGGGAACTTACCGAGGCGCGGGCGAATAAAAATATCTTTATCCGCAACATGGATATGGACAGGTTCCTGACACTGGGGGCCATGTACGCCGGCGATACGATTTCCCTGAACAGTGAAAAAGGCTTCCTGATGGGCAGCGCCAATAGCGATATTGCGGAATCTTACATCAATGCCGGCAAGAAGCTGGAGTTTAAGACGAATGAAACCAGCGGCATCGTAGGTGATAACGATACGAATAATGCCATCCGTGTGCTGAATAACCGTGCGGTGATCAATATTGCCGCTAAGTCCGCTTATATTCGTGGTATGGGCAGTCTGCTTCTGGGCATTCAAAATGGCACGCTGACGCTGGGGAGTATCCGGACGGTTGGGGCATTCACCGCTGTCAGCGATGGTTCTCTGAGTGTAGGCCGTGAGGAGGAAAAAGATGA
>DJYL01000161.1 GCA_002448495.1 Pseudoselenomonas ruminantium
CGCCACGGCTTTGACATCATCGGGAGCATTGCCCATCGCGACACTCATACCCGTGTACTCCAGCATGGCAAGGTCGTTGTAGTTATCGCCAAAGGACAGTGCCTCTGACTTGTCCAGGCCATAATCTTTGAGCATAACTTCAATCCCCGCCGCCTTGGACACAGCGCCATCCATAATTTCCAAAAGGATGTCGGAGGAACGCGCCACCTGAAACTGCGGATAATGCTGCTGAAAATACTTTTCTGCGGCGGCGCAGTCTGCTGGTTCTGCCATCAGCAGAATCTTATGCGGCAGCGTGCCCTGTGCAAGCAGGTTGTCAAAATCGGCCTGTTCAGCCTGCGCCGAAGTGATCTCTTCCTCACGCCTTACGCGCACATCCTGCTTATCCGTCACATACCAGTGATGAGCACTGTAAAAATTCACCGTCACCGCGGGGAATTTTTCGCCAATCTCTGCTAACAGTTTACGCACAGGAACAGCTGCCATATAGGTACTGGCCAGCTCTCTGCCCTCTTTGTCCAGCACATAGGCACCGCTGTAACAGATGATGGGCATCTTTATCCCCATATCCTCTGTAATCGGATAAATCGCCTCCGGCATCCGCGCCGACACCAGCACAAAGGGTATGTCTCCTGCCACCAATTTCTTAACCGCCTCTTTAGTCTGACCAGTCACCTCATGCTGACTGGTCAAAACCGTACCGTCAATATCGGAAAATACAATTTTTACGTTAGACATACAATCTCCTCCCGAGAACATTATGCCATATTAGCAAGCATTGCACCAGCATCAATAAAAGTCAGGACAAAACCTGATATAATCCTTTATAAAATATGTTATAATTATGATAATGGTATTGAGCAAGGACATTTATTTTATATTCTTCAGTCCGTTTGTGAAAGGATGGGATTTTATGGATTATCAGGTTACGGATAAAGATTTGCGCATTGAGCTTTCCGGGCACATCTCCTCGACCAATGCCGCTGCCATTGAGCAGGAAATTGCCTCCATCGTCGCCAAACATCCCCAGCTGCCCTTGGTTTTCGATGCGGACAAGCTGGAATATATCTCCAGTGCCGGTTTGCGTATCCTGCTGATATTTGGCAAAAAGTCAACGGAAAAGATTACCCTCACCAACGCTTCCCGGGATATATACGAAATCTTTGAACAGACAGGCTTTACCAAGCTGATTGATGTGCAGAAAAAACTGCGCCAAGTATCCATCAACGGCTGCCAGCAAGTAGGCACGGGACTCAGCAGCAAGGTCTACCGTCTTGACGCTGACACGATTATCAAGGTCTATGACCAAAAGGTTCCCCTCTATAAAATCACCCGGGAAATTGACCTGGCCAAAAAAGCCTTCATCGCCGGCCTGCCCACGGCCATTTCTTACGATTTGGTACGCTGCGGAGAGCAGTACGGCGTGGTCTTTGAAATGATTGCCAATGCCGTAACCGTTGGTGATGCACTCTGCGCCAATAATTGCGCTGAATTTGAACCGATTATGGCAAAATTCGCTGCACTGATGAAGCTCATGCACCATACGGAAACCCAGCCGAAGGACGGCTTCCCTTCCATCAAAGGCACATGGCTGGATTGGGCAGCGGGCATGAAAGAATTCTACACCGCCGAAGAGTATGCGCAGCTCGAAGAAATGATTATGGCTGTGCCGGAGCGAAACACCATCGTCCACTGCGACTTCCATGCCGGCAACACTCTCTATCAAAAAGGCGAAATCGTCGTCATCGATATGGCCGATGTCGGCTATGCCCATCCTGTTTTTGATTTTGCGGCCGGGGCTTTCCACGCCATGGTCAGAAGTCAGGTCAACATCCAGCACTCCCTCAATCTGTCTGAGGAAAATGTTCTGCGCTTCTGGCAGTCACTGCTGCGCCATTACTTTGCGGTGGATGAGGATAAACTGGCGCATATTCAGGAAATCTTTAATTCCTTTGCGCTGCTGCGCGGTGCCCTCTTTCCCATGAAGCATGTCCAAATACCTTTGGAAACCAAACTGGCCTGTGTGGCAGGTGCCCGGAAAAACTTCTTCCCCCGCATCAAACAGGCCATCGAACACGCTCGGCAGCTAAAGGAGCTTGACCTCTAATCAGATTCTGTCCCGCTTCGCATCTTCAGCAATCAGTTCCTCGAGCCTTCCTACGGTCATATCTTTTTCGGAATAGACGGTAATACCGTGTTTTTGCAGCAGGGCGGTGGTTACGCCCTGCCCTTTTACTTTTTTGCCATCAAAATTGCCGCTGTGTACTTTTTTGACACCGCAGGAGGGGCTGCCTTCTTTGAGAATAGCCACTTTGGCATGATAGGCTTCGGCGATTTTGAGCACCTTGTCGGCTCCCGTCAGCAGGTACTGGGTGGTGTCCATGCCGTTTTCATCCACGGCTTTGGCTTTGCCCGTGAGGACTTTTTTCCCGCTGCCGCCCTGAATCTCCATGGCCGGTCTGGGACAGGGAAGCATGGCAAAACATTCGGGGCATACAGCGATAAAGCGTCCCCGTTCATTGTATTTTAACAGTAAATCATGGGTGTTAGCGCCACCGCTGTATTTTACCTTGTGACCTAACAAGCAGGCACTGACCAGAATCATCTTCGATACCCCTTTCTCCCAAATACACACACATTTATACCCAGTCTTTTCGCCAAAGACTCCAAAGAATCCTCTTTTAATTCCTGTCCGGCAGCCAAAGGAATCGCCGCACAGGTACGAGCATCATCCATGGCATTATGATGCTGAAAATCAATATGCAGATGCGTACCTACCGTATCGAGCTTGTGATTTTCCAAGAAGGGCCATGCCTTGCGGGCGATAGCCACCGTATCGCAGTAGGCAAAATCCGGCGCAGGCAGGCCATCGGCTGCCAGACAGGCACTTAACACTCCCATATCAAAACGGGCATTATGCGCCACCACGATTGTCCCTTCCAGATGTTCCTTCAGCTCCGGCCAGATTTCGGCAAAGGTCGGCGCATTTTTTGTATCCTGAGGCGTAATGCCATGAATCTGCACATTGAAATAATTGTATTTGTTCAGCGGCGGCTGAATGAGCGTATAGTATACATCTTTCATTCGGCCATCTTCCACCGCAGTAACGGCTACGCTGCAAGCCGAATTGCGGCAGCCTGTGGCCGTTTCAAAGTCAATGGCGGCAAAGTTCATCATAAATCAATCGTTCCTTCTTTTCTTCCTTACATAACTTTCATCAATCGAATTGCAAACGGACAAATCCACCCAGACACAAGTCCGGGTGGATTCCCCAAAGATTATTTTATTTTGGCAGTTTAGCGTTTGCTCTGCAGATATTCGTCAATGGCGGCAGCCGCCTTGCGGCCTGCACCCATGGCGAGAATTACCGTAGCAGCGCCGGTGACGATATCACCGCCGGCAAATACGCCCGGCTTGGAGGTTGCCCCTGTTTCCTCGTCTGCGGCGATATTGCCGCGCTTCGTCGTGTCAAGCCCCGGCGTGGTCTGGGAGATAATCGGATTGGGGCCGGTACCGATGGATACGATAACCGTCTCTACCTCCAAATCAAACTCCGAACCAGCCACGGCTACCGGACGGCGGCGCCCGGATTCATCCGGCTCGCCCAGTTCCATCTTAATGCAGCGCATGCCTTTAACCCAGCCGTTTTCATCCCCTAAAATTTCCACCGGGTTGTTGAGGAGCTTGAATTCAATGCCCTCCTCCTTGGCATGTTCCACTTCTTCCTTACGGGCAGGCAGTTCCGCTTCGCTGCGGCGATAGACGATATAGACCTTTTCCGCGCCCAGACGCAGCGCCGTGCGAGCCGCATCCATCGCCACGTTGCCACCGCCGATAACGGCGACCTTCTTGCCAATCTTAATCGGCGTAGCGTATTCCGGGAACTTGTACGCCTTCATGAGGTTGCAGCGCGTCAGGAATTCATTGGCGGAATAAACACCGCTGAGGCTTTCGCCCGGAATGCCCTGGAAACGCGGCAGGCCGGCACCTGTGCCGATAAAGACAGCATCAAAGCCTTCTTCTTCCATGAGCTCGTCCACCGTGAACAGGCGGCCGGCTACGGAGTTGAGTTCAAACTTCACACCGAGTTTGGCGATGTTGTCGATTTCCTTTTTCACGACCTCATCTTTCGGCAGACGGAATTCGGGAATGCCATAGGACAGCACACCGCCCGCCTTGTGCAGGGCTTCAAATACCGTTACCTTGTAGCC
>DJYL01000208.1 GCA_002448495.1 Pseudoselenomonas ruminantium
TGCCAAAGAAGAAGGAGCAGACACCGGAGAGCAGCAGGAACAGGGAAAGCGTGTATTTGCGGCCAATGACATCCACCAGCCAGGCAGCGGCATAGTAGCCGGGCAGCTGGGCAAGGGTCATAATCAGCACGTATTCAAAGGTCTTGACTACAGCAAAGCCCTGCGCATAAACGATGGAGGGGAGCCACATAAAGATACCGTAGTAGCTGAAGACAATACCGAACCATGCCAGCCAGAGCATAGCGGTACGGGTGCGGAAAGGTGCGCTCCAGAGTTCGGTGAATTTTGGCTGAGGCGTTTTATCTTTGGCGGGCAGTTCAGACGTTTCCTCCGTGAAAGGCTGGCTCTGAACACCGAGTTTCTTTTCCAGCAGCAGAATAACGTCCTGTGCTTCCCGAATCCGGTTTTTCGTCAGCAGGTAGCGGATGGATTCCGGCATATGCAGGCGAATCAGGAAAACATAAAGGGCGGGCAGGGTACCGATGACGAAGGCAATCTGCCAGCCAAAGGCGGGAATTAAGAGATAGGAGATGCAGGCGGCAACGAGCCAGCCCAAGCCCCAGAAGCTTTCGAGCAGGACGATAAAGCGGCCCCGCAGATGGGCAGGCGCGTATTCACTCATGAGCGTGGCGGCAACGGGCAGTTCGCCGCCGAGGCCGAAGCCGACGAGGAAGCGGAACACCAGCAGGGACTCATAGCTCCAGGACAGGGCGCACATCCCCGTGGACAGGCTGTAGAGCAAAACCGTCAGAGAGAACACCCGCTTGCGGCCAATGCGGTCAGCCAATGTGCCGGCAAGCACTGCCCCCAGTGCCATGCCGATAAGGCCGATGGAGCCAATCCAGCCCACCTGCGCAGGGGTGAGCGCCCATTCTTTGGCCAGCACCGGCAGGACAAAGGCGATAAGCCCCGTGTCCATGGAGTCAAAGAGCCAGCCAAGGCCGGTTAAGAGTAATAATTTGTAGTGGAATGTGCCAACAGGCAGGGATTCCAGCCGCTGCAAAATCATAATGAATACCTCTTTTCTGAAATATAACAGCTGTCATGACAATGAAAAAATAACAAGGTGTATTATACACTGTCTTGACACTTGTCGCAAGAGTATTTTCTCCTTGTTTACGAAAATAAGCGATTTTTTTTCAAAAAATGTAAACTTTTTTCCGGAAAGCGGTTGCAGTAAGTATACAGGCTTGTTAAAATGTAAGGTACGAAACTTATTGACCGGAAATCAGCGGATAAAGATGCCGCAGGAAATGGCAGCGAGAATAACGGATTTTAGGGAGGATAAACTATGATTAGAGAGCATCGGAGCCGTGCAAAGCTCGAAGCTTATTATGAAAAATTTGCCCGGGACGGTGTACTGGACCCAAACGTACATCCATGGGTGGCGGATTCCTGGCAGCAGAGCAAAAAATATGGCATAGGCATGGAAAAAATGGCGATTCGTCATTTGCTGTCCAAGGAAGAATTTCATGAATTGCAGTTAAAACATGCAGATGCCATTGCGTATTTAAGCGACCTCAGTGACGGCATCAAGGAATTTTTTCAGGAATACAATCTGAGCCTTTTGCTGATTGATGCGGACTGCACGGTACTCAAGAGTTATTCCCTGCCGTTCTATCAGATGACACCGGGCGAAATTGAGGGCGCCAATGTGGGCATTGATCAGGTGGGAACCTCGTCCATCAGCGTGGCTTTGGAACACAAGGCTCCTTTTTGGATGTTTGGGCCAGAAATGTGGGTAAAGGAATGTCAGCTGGGTGACGCCTGCTCGGCACCGGTCATCGTCAGCGGTGAACTCACCTACATCATTACACTGGTTTCTATGGAGCAGGTGGCTATGCCTCAGGATGCCGTGATTTCCCTGCTTTATACCATGCGGAAGGCCTTGGAACGTCATTTGAGTGAAGCCATCCGCATCAAGGCAGATGAAGCGATTTTGGATTCCACGCCCTTTGCGGTATATCACGTATTGCCCGGCGGCGAAGTGGCTTATGCCAACCGTTTGGGGCATACCCGTCTGGAGGGCATTGGTGCCAAACGCGCTCCCGGTACGCGCAGCTCGGCGTCTAATCTCAATGATGTGATTATGAACTATCAGCATACGCCGATTTACAAGGGGTTTAGGGGAATTCCTTCATATAATAAAGAGGTGACCTGGATTACCCCCGCCAAGACCTATGAGGATATTACAACAGTAGTGCCTCTGGAACGGGATGAGGATCAGGCGGTGCAGAGCGTAGTGGTCGTTTCCATGCCCATTGAGGACCTGCGCACGCTGGTGGCTCATGCGGCAGGCTATACGGCAAAATACAGTCTGGGCTCCATGGTGGGCGAAGGCACGACCTTTGCCAGTGTCCGCAATAAGGCGGCGCGGGTGGCAAAGAACAAGCATCATGTGCTGATTCAGGGTGAGGCCGGAACGGGCAAACAGCGCATGGCGCATGGCATCCATCAGGGCAGTCCGCGGGCTGCTGGCCCGCTCATCACGCTGCGCTGCGGGGATACGACCCCGGAGCTTCTGGAGCAGGAACTTTTCGGCGTGGTCTTAAACGCCGAAGTCAGCCATCAGGGGCGTTTGGAATTGGCTTCCGGCGGTACACTGTTCCTCGATGAAATCGAGAAGATGCCGAAAAATATTGCCAAGGAACTGGCTGAAGCGCTGAATAAAGGCAAGGCCTGCCGGGTGGGCGAACAGGTGGAGCGCAATATCGATGTGCGCATCATTGCCGCCTGTGACAGCGATTTGAAGCGTCTCACGGAACGGGGACTCTTTGATCGTGCGCTCTATGAGGCCCTGTCCAAGAGCATTGTACGCGTACCGGCGCTGAGAAGCCGTCGGGAAGATATTCCGAAACTGGCTGCGCATATCATCAGCGAACTGGCAGAACAGCATCAGATGGCACCGAAGAAAATCCTGCCGGAAACGGAAGCTGTTTTGCGCAGTTACGACTGGCCGGGCAATATCAAGCAGCTCCAGAGCGTGCTGGAATATGCCTTCTTCAACACGAATGAAGAGGTGATTAATCCCCATGACATCAGTCTGATGGGAGATGTGAAGCCCGATAACAAGTGGAAAGAGGACAAGGAAGTTTTCGTGAAGGCATGGCAGGCAGCGGGCGGCAATGTGAGCCGGCTGGCCAATCTCTTAAATGTCAGCCGCGTGACCTTGTACCGCTATTTGAAGAAGTATGGATTAGAGAAGAAGTAAGGAGAAAGATTGTGCGTTTACGAAGAAAACCATGGGTAGATGAAGCCATCCATGAATTCGATGCATTTGTGTTTAGCAAGGACCAGGAGATGGGTGAGGAAAAGAAAGGGAAGTGGAGTGAAATTTTCGGCCGGCAGGCACCGCTGCATGTGGAACTGGGCACCGGCAAGGGGGATTTCATCAGCCAGCTGGCGGAGCGTAATCCGGACATCAATTATATCGGGATTGAGGCGCAGCAGGATGTGCTTTACTCCGCGGCCAAAAAGATTGCCGAAAAGAGGCTTGGCAATGTGCGCCTGCTGGTCTTTGACATCAACCACATTGAAGATATTTTCGCAGAGGGAGAAGTTGACCGCTTCTATGTGAATTTCTGCGACCCCTGGCCGAAAAAGCGTCATGCCAAGCGCCGCCTGACGCATGTGGGCTTTTTGGAAAAATACCGCCGCCTGCTGAAAAAGCCCGGTGAGCTGCATTTCAAGACGGATAATCGCCCGTTGTTCGATTTTTCGCTGGAGCAGTTTGAAGAAGCCGGACTCAGGGTGCAGGATGTTTCCTTTGACCTGCATGCAGAAAACCGTCCCGACAATATCATGACGGAGTATGAGCGCAAGTTCAGCGGTTTTGGTGAAAAAATCAACCGCTGTGAGGTAATATTCGCATAAGGGAGGCTTTCTCGTGCGGATTCGCAAGAAGATATGGAATAACGATGCGGAACCCATAATGGTCATTATGGTGGTATTGATGGTATTGGGAACGATTAACGTTTTTAGCTCCAGTTTTGTACTGGGGACTACAGATTATGAAAATCCCTATTATTTTTTACGCCGACATGTACTGGTTATGCTGGCCGGATTGGGGTTATTCTTTGCCTTTAGGAAAATAAACTATCGGCGCTGGCGCTCGTTGAAGGGACCTTTGATGCTGGTGGTTATCACGGCTACGTTCCTGTCTTTGGTGGGGGTGCTGGTCATTGGTACGGAGGTCAATGGTGCTAAGCGGTGGCTTTTTGGTGCACAGCCGGCGGAACTGGCGAAACTGGTATCGTTGATGCTGGCGGCATCTGCCCTGTCATCCCGGATAAAACGAGGGAAGGCAGGCTCTCTGTTTAACGTCGTGAACTCCAGATACGGAATTATATTCCTAATGGCCGTATTGATTGAATTGGAGCCGGATATGGGGACTGCGGCTATCGTATTGGGCGTGCCGCTGATTATGGCTGTAGTGGCCGGGATGTCCTTGAAGTATGTGTTGGGGCTTATGGGAATGGCAGCCTTGGCTGTGGTCATTATGGTGAATATTCAGCCCTACCGCATGGCCCGCTTAAAAGTCTGGTTTGACCCATGGGCAGATGCGCAGGGTATGGGGTATCAGACCGTCCAGTCCTTGTCCACGATAGGTTCCGGTGGATTCTGGGGAATGGGTCTGGGTGAAGGCGTCAGCAAATATGAGTATCTGCCTGAAGCCCATACGGATTTTGCCTTTGCCATCTTTAGTCAGGAACATGGCTATATGGGCGCGTTTATGGTGTTTCTGCTGCTGGCACTTTTGGTACTCTTTTGCGTGCGCATTGCTAACCGCGCCCCCGATGAATTCGGTCAAATGCTGGCTGCGGGCATTATGGTGCTTATTGCCGGGCAGGCCATTGCCAATATCATGATGGTGGGCGGCCTGCTGCCTGTGGTTGGTGTGCCTTTGCCGTTTATCAGTTATGGAGGTTCGTCGCTTATGGTTACCATGGTGGCTATGGGAATGCTCTTAAATATCTGTGACCATGGCAAAAATCAGGGTGAGGATTATGAGCATCCGCCAAAGCCGGTTAAGGAACATCGGAATAATAAGGCGAATTTGCGGCTGGTGAAGTAGGCTTAGTGCGTACATTATTACATGATAATACAAAGAAGCCCGGAGGGGCTGGCAATGTTTTCCTATGCTTAGACAGGTTTGTCCAAAGCTGCGGAAAATATCGCCAGCCCCTCCGGGCTTTATGTGTATTCAGGTCTTATTTTATCCGCTGCAGCTCACGGGTCAGTTCCCCCAGCTGGCTGGTGAGTCTGTCCATGGATCGCTGGAAGGTGGTCAGGAGGTAGAACGTCACCACGATGGGGAAGCCGACGGCGGAGATGGCGGTCAGGATGGGTTGGTCCATGGCTTTAGGCCAGTGCCTTGTCATCCACGTCCTGAATGTAGATGCGCTTGACGGCTTTGACGAAGCTGCCGCCGATAATCAGGGCCTTTTTGGCGATGATTTCGTTCAGCACGCCCGTGACTTCGGCTTCCGTCAAATCGGGACGGGGGGAGGCCAGGGAAAGGGTAGTGCTTTTGCCGTTTTCAAGGGACAGAATCATTTTCAACGTCGATTTCATGGTCGGTTTCCTCCTTTGGGATTAGGGGCTTAGTGAACTTCGGCAAGGTTTGCATGGTCCTGACGGCAGATGCCCTGCAGCGGCAGGCTTTGCAGTTCGGCAAGCTTTGTGCCGATGGACAGAACGTCTTCATCGGCAAGTTCCGGATTTACGGTAAAGGAACGGGTGACAACGGTGTCCTTTCCCTGGCTGTTGGTGCCCGTGATTAACTTTACCTGCATTTTGGCGGTGATGTTTGTGCGCTGAGTCATATCAATTCCTCCTTTTGGGTTTATGGGATTTGGGGGCGGCGCCTTGCCCTTACACGTTTATACATAACTTGAGGGTGGGGGAAATCAACCACTATGAGAAAAAATTTGCGATGTGCTAAGGCGCCCGGTGACTGGTAATACCTTTCCTT
>DJYL01000049.1:0-184 GCA_002448495.1 Pseudoselenomonas ruminantium
GCAAAAGGCCTTGACCGATGCTGGTGTGGAAAATATCTTTATGTGTAACTCAGAAGCCGAACATGGCTATGTGGGCGAAGATACCAACAAGGCCATGATGCGCTGGCTGTGCCGTCAGCTGGGCGTAAAATATTAAAAGGGAAAACTGTGATAAGGCATGTGGAGGATACAGAGCATACCTTGT
>DJYL01000049.1:307-6285 GCA_002448495.1 Pseudoselenomonas ruminantium
ATGTTATACAATAAGCACAGATAAAGAATTTCGTATAGAGGCTAGGAAGTGAATGTATGCATCCAAAACTGAAAGCCTATATCCCCATGGCGGATATGTTAGCGGCTACCTTTGGCGATGAGTGCGAGGTGGTGCTTCACGATATTGCTGACCCGGAGCACAGTGTGGTCTATGTCGCCAACGGAACGGTCACGGGGCGGGAAATCGGCCAGGGCTTTGAACATTTTGTGAAGAATACCATTGAACACGGTGCGAGTAGTGAGTATGCCGTCAATGATTTCTTTCATAAAAAAGGCAAGCTGATTCGCACATCATCGGTGCTGATTCGCGATGATGATGGCCGTCTTTTGGGAGCGCTGTGTATCAATCTGGATATGACCCGTACCCAGCAGCAAATAGACTATCTGAAGGCCTTTATGCCACAGCCGAAACCTGAACCGGTCAGAGAAAATCAGGGCCAGCGGGTGGAGGAAATGGTTCTTTCGCTGATTGATAACATCTTGGCCGGTGTGGATGTGACGGCGCTTAGCCGAGAGGAGCGCATCGAAAAAATCCGTTTTATGGAGACACGCGGGATTTTCCAGCTAAAGGGCAGTATTGACCAGGTGGCCGAACGGTTAGGTGTTAACCGCGTAACCGTGTACAGTTATTTGGATGAAGTTAGGGGCAAACGCTAAAGCCCCCCATCTTTTTTATTGAAGCCCACGGCGCCCAAGCGGTGATTGTGCCGGGAAATCGTGACCATTGCGCTGATGTCTGCCGGGGCGGCGGACATTACCTATGAAGCTGTCCAGCCGATGATGGCCGAGGGCATTGCCATCGGCTTGCCCATGCGCAGTGCGGAGATTTTGGACTATGTTTATAAATACAGGGTGCAGGGAATAACTATTCCCGAGGATAAAATCCTCAGTGCGCGGGAGAAAATTGCCCGTCAGGGCATTTACTGTGAACATACCACGGCGGCTGTTTATGCCGGTTATGAGCATTACTGCGAAAATTATGGCAGACCACAGGAAGCGCTGCTGTCCATGTGCGGAGCAGGCTTAAAGTCAGACCATGCGTAAGGATGAGGTGTAAAAGATGACCGAATCGAAAACCAGAAGATTGTACGATGAACAGGTTATGCTGCGCAGCTGCAAGACCGTCGTTACGGCCTGTGTGGAACGCAAAAAAGGTTTTGGAGTGGAGCTTTCCGAGACCGTGTTTTATCCCGAAGGCGGCGGTCAGCTAAGCGATACGGGCAGACTGATTTTGGCGGATAAGACCATTAACGTTACCCATGTGCGGGAAAAAGACGGACATATATTCCATGAAACGGCAGAGCCCATAGCTGTGGGCACAGAAGTTACCGCCGAAATCGACTGGCAGATGCGCTTTGACCATATGCAGCAGCATTGCGGGGAACATCTCTTGTCCTATGGTTTCTGGAAACTTTGTCAGGCTGATAACGTGGGTTTTCATATGACGGAGGAAATGGTGACGATTGACCTTAGCCGTGAGGTCAGTGCCGCCGAGGTTCAGCAGGTAGAAAACCTGGCCAATGCGCAGATTCAGGAAAACCTGCCGATAAAAACGACTTGGATGGATGCCGAGCAGGCTGCGGTCTGTGCAACCCGTAAATTCAACGACAAGCTGGCCGGTCCCGTGCGGGTGGTCAGCATTGAAGGCAGTGATGCCTGCACCTGCTGCGGCACGCACCCGCCCATGACCGGCATGGTGGGACTGGTTAAAATCTTCAAGGCAGAAAAGCATAAGGAAGGCACGCGGATTTATTTTCTCTGTGGCAGACGAGCAATGGACAAAATCCAAAAATGCTGGCAGGAGTTAAATGGTGCTGTGCAGCTGCTTTCACTGAAAGATGAAGAAATCAGGTTGGGCGTAGAACACCTGCAAGCGGAAAACAAGGAACTGCGGGATAAGCTGGTTATCGCCGAAGAACGCTGGGTAAACGAAATAGCCCCGCAGCTTTTGGCAAAGGCGGAGCTTAAAGAGAATATTAAAATGGTGGAAGTTCATTTCGAAGATATTTCGGCTGAAGCAGCCAAAAAGCTGGCGCAGCGGCTGGCCGAAGACCCGCAGGCACAGGTTACGCTGTTTTATAAACTGAAAAACAGGCTGAATTACATTCTGACCAGAGGAACTTCTGTGCCGCACAGCTGCCGGGAACGCATAGGCGTGCTCAACAAAGAATTAAACGGACATGGCGGCGGCAATGATAATATGGCGCAGGGCAGCAGTGCCATAAGTGATTGATTAGATTTCCCCCTCTTCCATGATTCCAAGTTTGCGTTTCCAATAGCGGGAATAGATGGCGCCCAACGGATTGTGCGCCAGAAGTCTGTCCTTGACCACAAGTGTTGTGACAGGGCCGGGACAGGCGCTGTTAAAGAGGGTATCGTGTCCCACGCACAGCCCGCAGGAGATATAAAGTTCCGTCCCCTTGTCGGCAAGGATTTTGGCCTGCATCTTGGGATTGCACATGGCTTCGTGCTCCAATTCCGGCTTGACCTGTTTCAGGTCAAGCTCTTTTTTGTTGAAGCTGCAATTCTTGCAGCAGACGCTGAAGAATTCAAAGCCCTGTTGTCGGTAGTAGCGGGCGATGTATTTTGCCTCGGCATTCAGGCCGATACAAAAGGCCATGCCCAGTTTTTTATAGCCCATGGCTTTGGCAAATTCAGCCGTTTCCTGCAGGCGGGTGATATTGCTGTAAAATGTACCTTCGACAAAAGCCGCGGCTTTCATAATCTGCCGTTCTTCTTCATTGTAGGCGGCAAGGATGGTGTCCTTGTCCATACCGGTACAGTTTACGCCCTTGGTATAGCAGGCGTGTGATTTGCAGTTGGCGCAATCGGCTTTCATATTCAGCCTCCCACGCTTAGTGGCAGTGATGACTGCCACAGCCGTGGCTGCCGCAGGTATGGCCTTCGCCATGCTCATGGTGGCTGCAATGTACAGCCGGGTCATAAGCAAGTTTGCCTGCCAAAAGGTCATTTACGGCAGTGTCGGCATCGCCCTGCACGCCGCCGTAAAGGGTTACGCCTACCTGAGCCAGGGCATTCTGGGCACCGGCACCGATACCACCGCAGATGAGGGTGTCAATCTTTTCTTCCTGCAGGAGCGTGGCCAGTGCGCCGTGACCGGCACCATTGCTGTCTAAGATATGGGATTCGGTGATGATGTTGTTTTCCACGGTGTATACCTTAAACTGGGCGGTATGGCCGAAATGCTGGAAAATCTGGCCGTTTTCATAAGTAACTGCAATTTTCATGATATCGTTGCTTCCTTTCTGAACAATTAATCTGCTTGGATGGCGGTTAAAGCGGCAAGCCGGACAAAGTTCAAAATTGCCGCCGTCAATCACCAGCGGGCGCGCTTCGACCAGACAACCGGCAATCCGCTTGCGGGCGGTGACATAAAGAGCCTGTACGGTGGTGCGGGCGACGCCCATTTGCTGGGCACATTCTTCCTGTGTCATGCCTTCATAATCCAAAAGCCGGATGCATTCATATTCTTCCAAAGAAATTTTGACTGGTGGCAGCATTTCACCTGAAGATATTGTATCAGGCAGAAAATGTGAACTACGGGGAAGGGCGCAGACACGCCGCTTCTTTAATGGCCTGCTCATTAACCGACCTCCTTAAAAAAGTTTTTGACATATGTCTTAATGAAATTATAACATGTTTTTGACATATGTCAAAATATTATGTGCTTGTGTATGTGTTATAATAGGGCTGGAAGATGCTCTTAAAGAAACATCCGATGCGGCGTAAGAAGCAGTTGCTGTCTGAAGCAGAATGCCAGCAAATATACAACTTATTTTCGCAGTGTAATTGCCTTTGGCAGAATTCGTATCTTAACGGACGATAGTGAGCATAGAGCCGCAATAGAAGCATTAGCCGAAAAGTTCGCGCCGGATTATCCAGAGAGACGCAATGCAGAAATAAATAAACTATATACGGCTTTTTTGATGCTGGAAATGCGTATAGAACATATGACCGGCAAGCAGGCGAAAGAATTGGTGAAGGCATAAATAAAAGACTTGACTTGAAGTTTGCTCCAAGGTATAGACTTACAATCATCAGCTGAAACAGTAATGTTTGTAAGGTAAAGTAAAGGAGCAATTTCATGTATTTAGAAAAAATCAACAGTCCTCAGGATATCAAAGGTTTTAACGCGGAGCAGCGCAAGGCGCTGGCACAGGAGATGCGCGATGCTATGCTGAAACGCGCCAGTGTTCACGGTGGACATTTTGGCCCCGATTTTGGTATTGTGGAGGCCGTTATCGCCCTGCATACGGTTTTTGATTCGCCAAGGGATAAATTTGTCTTTGATATTTCCCATCAGGCTTATCCGCATAAGATGCTGACGGGGCGTAGGGACGCTTATCTTTATGAGGAGCATTATGATGATGTGTCCGGTTATACGAATCCTGCGGAAAGTGAACACGATATGTTCAATGTGGGACATACCTCCACTTCCATCAGTCTGGCAACCGGGCTGGCAAAAGCTCGTGACCTCAAGGGGGACAAGGAAAATATCATTGCCATTATCGGCGATGGCTCTATGAGTGGCGGTGAAGCTTTGGAAGGTCTGGATACGGCGGGGGAGATGGACACAAACCTCATTATCCTGTTCAACGATAATGACCAGAGTATCGCCGAGGTTCACGGCGGCATGTATAAGGGCTTTCGGGAGCTGCGTGAGACAAAGGGAAAATCTGAGCGCAACCTGTTCAAGGCCATGGGGCTGGATTACCGCTTTGTGGAAGCTGGCAACGATGCAGAAGCGCTGATTGCAGCTTTGGAGGAAGTCAGGGATATTGACCATCCCGTGGTTGTCCATATCGTTACGCAAAAGGGCAAGGGCTATAAATTTGCCGAGGAAAACAAAGAGGATTGGCATTTCCATATGCCTTTTGATATTGAAACAGGCGAAGTCAAACAGGAAATGACTGACCCCTATGCACAGCAGACAGCAGCAACTTTCCTGCGTCTTGCCCAGGAGGATGAAAAATTCATCGCCATTTCGGCGGCTACCCCGTCGAGCATGGGACTGACACCGGAGCTGCGCAAGCAGTTGGGCAGTCATTATATTGATGTGGGCATTGCCGAAGAACAGGCGGTGGCTATGGCCTCTGGCCTTGCCCGCAATGGTGCGCATCCGGTCTTTGGCGATTTTTCTTCCTTCTTCCAGCGTACTTATGACCAGCTTTCACAGGACGTGTGTGTAAATAACAGTCCGGCAACATTTCTGGTGTTCTGGGCCTCCATGTATGGCATGAATGATGTGACCCATCTGGGCTTTTACGATATCCCGATGATGAGCAATATCCCGAATCTCGTTTATCTGGCGCCGACTTCCCCGGAGGAATATCAGGCGATGCTGGAATGGTCGGTCAAGCAGGAAAAATACCCGGTAGCTATCCGTGTTCCCCATATGATGATAGGCAGTTCCAGCCGCGCCGTCCGCAAGAATTACGATGAACTGAACAAGTACGAAGTCGTGCGTCAGGGCAGCCGCGTGGCTATTCTCGGTCTGGGCAGTTTCTACAATCTGGCCGAAGAAGCAGCAGCTAAGCTGCAGGAACAGGGGATTACAGCCACCCTTATCAATCCATTGTTCATTACCGGACAGGATGAAGTTTTGCTGGAATCCTTAAAGGCTGACCATGATTTGGTGGTAACGCTGGAAGACGGCGTACTAGATGGCGGCTTTGGTGAAAAGATTGCCCGTTTCTATGGCACGGACGAGATGAAGGTTCTGAACTTTGGTCTCCAAAAGAAATTCTATGACCGCTATGATTACGCCAAACTGGCAGAAGAAAATCATCTGACAGCCGGGCAGATTGCCGCTGATGTTATGAAGGTATTGGGCTGACAAAACAGTAGCATAGAGACCAAAGATAAATTTAATTTAAATGCAGAGGCTGTGAAGAAATTATTGCATAAATGATAATTGATATGCTCCCCCTATGAGAG
>DJYL01000017.1 GCA_002448495.1 Pseudoselenomonas ruminantium
CAAAACCAGATATTTTCACGCTAATCTCCTTTGTCCATAAAGTTTCAATAATATTATATTCCAGAGCTGGAATAATAGCAATATCATTTTACACCGTTATTTCGTCTACGTTCACTTCTCAATGGCATTATTTAATGAGCTGTGGCAGCAATTTACTTGCGTATTCTGCATACTAACTGCGATTTTCTGCTAAAAATGCAAAAAGAGAAGTTGAATAGTCAAAATTGACTTGTCAACTTCTCGCGAATGAACGTATAGCATTTTTATTTGCTATTACTATCAATTATAGTTTATACTTGCATTGTATGATATTATTTCGATTTGACGAGGATTGACCATGATGAAAAACGAACTTCCACATTTTAATATTGGCAGTGCCTACGGTGGTACTCAGGACTGGTGTCCTACCCATTGGATGAAAATTGGCGGTTGTGCAGCGATAACGGCTTGTGATTGCAGTCTTTATTTTGAGCTGCACAAGCATAAACGTGGGCTTTATCCCTACGACCTAAAGAGTATATCCCAGTCAGATTATGTAGACTTTGCCTACGTCATGGAGCCGTATCTAAAGCCCCGTCAGACGGGTATTGACCGTTTGGATATCTACATAGAGGGCTTTTCTAAGTTTCTCCATGAACACAAGGTTACGGATATAAACCTGACTCCTTGGGAGGGCAGTAATAGTCTGGCATCTACGCAAGAAGTTATAACTAAGCAGATTGATAACGGCTGGCCCATCCCCTGCCTTACGCTTCTGCATAAACATCCGGATATGGAAGATTACGTCTGGCATTGGTATATCATCAACGGTTATGAAGCGTTTGCTGACTCGTTTATGGTAAAAACAGTGACCTATGGTACATGGCGCTGGTTCGACCTGTCTGTGTTATGGGATACAGGCCATGAGCGTAAGGGCGGCCTTATTCTTTTTTCATAAGTTTTTTGCTTGCCATCAATCATATCGTGGATTATTTATGTTTTTGCAGAAAATGCCGCAAGGCGCCGGTAAAGCCCGCAGCTGTTCCCAGTTGGGCAAATGCAATATGTGTATTCGTCAATAAGGCAGGTGGCAGCAGTTCCTTCAAATACCGATTAAGGCGCGGTTCAAAAAATTCCTGTTGAGCCATCACTGCTCCCCCCATAATCAGGACTTCAGGATTGACAATACAACAAATTTCTGCCAGAGCACAGGCAATCTTTTGGGTCATTTCTTCCAAAGCTGCTAAGGCTTTTTCTTCACCCTTGGCAGCACGCTGAAATACTTCCTCTCCTGTTGCTGCGCCAGTCTGTTGCAATAAAGCTGACGTACTGGCCAGTTTTTCAAATTGACCGCCTGCAAAAGGCAAATAGCCTATTTCTCCTGCCGCCGCGGAAGCGCCATGAATAAGGTGTCCATTCAATACCAAAGCACCGCCAATACCTGTACCGACAAAGATGCAAAATGCACTCTTAGCACCTTTTCCGGCTCCCAACCAGCTTTCACCAAGACCGGCAGCATTCACATCATTTTCTACGGTGCATGGCAAATGCGTCAACGCTTCGATTTCTTCCCGCAGTTTCATGTCGGTATACCCCGGAAAGTTCGAGCCGGCATAAATAACTTCGCCTTTTTCGGCATCAATAAGGCCTGGCGAACAAACAGCCACGCCTTCAGCTCTGCCGCATTGTTTCTGTAATTTAGAAACAATAGAGGCTATTTTTCGTGGAATATCACCGCTGCCATCTTCGGCAATTCTGGTAGGAATTTGTCCTTTGGTTAATATTTGGCCGTTCTCCGTCATCATCGCATATTTGATTGACGTACCGCCAATATCTATACATGTATAGTTCAATCTTATCACCGCCTGTAATATGGAATTCGACTTTTACATTGCTGAACCCTGCTTTGAATTTTTCCTTAATAAATACATCTCTTTTTATAAATGTGGATGAAATACCAATACACCATGTTCATTTACTTTGCCAAGATGTTTTAGGAAGAATCTGGCGATGCTTCCGGTTATCAAAGCAGAAATCAGGGTTCCTTCCCGTATGCCCTCAATGCTGCCCAAATATATCAGCGATATGACTGCGGCCAGCAATACCAGAATGACATCATTACCGGTCTTTACTTTGCCAAATTCGATATGAAAGTATCTGGATACAGCATAGACAATGCCTTCGCCGGGAAGCATCAAAACATTCGTTATGCCTTGAACAGCGACGCCAAAGGCTATCAAGGTTGTACCGATGAGCAAAGGAAGCATCTGCATGATGTAGCTGTTTGGAACCACCCATGCCCATACGTCCATGAAAAAATCAATAAACCAGGAAAATATCAGTGTAACAGGTATCTGCAGGAATTGCATATTATCAAAAGCCTTGCGAAGGAGCAGATACTGTCCCAGTACCAACAATATATTTATGGCGAAAGTCATCTGTCCCAGTGTAAACGGTGAAGCCAGACTTATAACATACGGCAGGCTGGAAATCGGCGAAGTCCCCAGCAGACTCTTAACGACCAAAGCTATACCTGATGCCTGAACAATTACGGCAACAACAAATAAACTATAACGGGTAACCATAGACATAAAATAAAAACCTCCCTATATTTGATAGTATACGACTTAATGCATAATACAGTCAATTTTTGGAGAGTAGTTTGTATAGGTAAAAACGCAGGCCGTATAAAGACCTGCGTTTTTTATCATTTTTTTTATAAAGAAACAGCGTTATGATAATTTATACCAAGGCATTCTACGTTCATGCTCTACGCTGGTACGGTCATCATGTCCGGGCAATAAAATGGTTGATTCAGGCAAACACATTATGCGTTTGACAATATTATTGAGCAAGGTTTCCTCATCACCGCCTGGCATATCCGTACGCCCGTAACTTTCATAGAACACACTGTCGCCTACGAAGGCTACGTTGTCTTTTTCGCTGTAATAGGTACAGCCATCAGTAGTATGACCGGGAACGGCGATAAGCTGCAGCTTGTGTTCCGGATTAGCTTTCAAGGTAATGACGGCATTATCCGGAAGATAGGTTACATTTTCCAGCACCATGCCCTTTCCCGTCTGAATGGAAAGATTCCATTCAGGATTTTCGGCGTATGCTTTGCCATTTTCATGCATACACACTTCTGCCCCCCACTCTTTTTGCAGTTCAGTGACTGCACCGATATGGTCAAAGTGACCATGAGTCAGCAGTATTTTTTCGATAACAAAACCTTTTTCCGCAGCAATCTGCCGGAGTTTGTCAGCCTGCGCGCCGGGGTCAATTAAAAAACCATGTTTTGTTGTATCGTCAATGTAGAAATACGCATTGGTGGGAATATACTTGGTAACGACAGCCTGTAAAATCATCCGTATCACCTCATCGCTTAACCTTGGTATTCGGCTTTGATGGCGGCAATCTTATCCATTACCTGCTGGGAAAATTCTGCCAGAGCCTCTTTATCCTTATGATCGCCGGTAAACTGCATTGGCTCACCATAGATAACCTTCAGCTTCGGAAAATGCCCGCCATTAGCAAAAATCTTATCCGTGCCGATAATGGCGGCAGGCACAATGGGTGCACCACTCATTGCGGCAATCAGTCCTACACCGGCTTCGGCCTTGCCCATTTTGCCGGTACGGCTGCGGGTGCCTTCGGGAAACAGTCCCAGGCAGCGGCCTTCTTTTAGCACCTGCATGGCGGCTTTTATGGCACCTCTGTCGGCAGCTCCACGTTTTACCGGAAACGCATGACAGGAAGTAATGGCCCGGCCAAAGATGGGGTTCTTAAAGAGTTCAATCTTGGCCATATAGCTTACAGGACGATGCAGGAATGTTGCCACAAGCGGCGGGTCCCAGTTGCTCATATGGTTGGCAGCCAGAATGACTGCGCCATCTTTGGGCATATTTTCCCGTCCGTAGATTTCGGCACGGAAGAAGATTTTGAAGAAAATGCTGAAAACAAGCTGCAATAGACTATATAACATGGTGCACCTCACTGACACATAGCAAGAATGCGGTCTACCACTTCATCAATGGACAGCCCAGTAGTATCGAGCAGGGTGGCGTCTTCTGCCTGTACGAGTGGGGAAATCGCCCGCTCGCTGTCGGCCTTATCGCGGGCGGCAATATCGGCCTTCATCTGTTCCATATCAATCTCATAGCCTTTTTCCGTCAATTCTTTATGGCGGCGGCGGGCGCGTTCTTCAATGGAAGCCGTAAGGAAAATTTTGACATCGGCATTGGGCAGGACGTTGGTAGCAATATCACGGCCATCCATCAGGACGCTGCCCCGCTCCCCCATCTTGCGCTGCAAATCCACCATCTTTTCGCGGACAGGGCCAAGCGCAGCCACCTGCGAAACGATGGCGCTGACTTCCGGCGTGCGGATTTCACCCGTCACATCGGTACCATCAACGGCTACCGTGGTCTTGCCGTCTTTGTATTGCAGGTCAACATCAATATCTTTGACGACTTCCAAAATCAGTTCATCGGTGACGTCTTTGTGCTGCTGGAGAGTTTTCCAAGCTACCGCGCGGTACATAGCACCTGTGTCGATATAGGTGTAACCAAGTTTTTTGGCGGCTAACTGCGATACGGTACTCTTACCTGCTCCGGCAGGGCCATCAATTGCAACTACTAAATTTTTCATTTCTGTATTTCCTCCAATGTCTGATAAAATTCGGGATAGGATATATTGACGCAGGCAGGATTCTCAATCGTCACGCCCTGACCTGCTGTGCCCAAGATGGCAAGGGACATGGCAATGCGGTGGTCATCATAGGAAAAGGCCGTGGCAGCTTTTATGTCTGCGCCGCCATGGATAATAAGACCGTCTTCTTTTTCTTCCACGGCACCGGGCGCCAGCTTGCTAAATTCCTTGGCAATGGCCATCAGGCGGTCTGTTTCCTTAACGCGCAGTTCTCCGGCGCCGGTAATTACCGTATCGCCCTTGGCACAAAGCGCCGCTACGGCGATAATGGGAATTTCATCAATCAGCCGCGGCATAATTTCGGCACCAAAGGACACACCATGCAGTTCACTGTATTCCACCAGCATATCCGCTGCGGCTTCCCCGCCGCTTTTACGTTCATTCTGCAAGGTGATTTTCGCGCCCATGTCCTTGAGTACATCGAGAATGCCTGTACGCGTTGGATTGATGCCTACATTTTTCAGCAGCAATTTGCT
This sequence comes from Pseudoselenomonas ruminantium, assembly GCA_002448495.1. Lineage (GTDB taxonomy): Bacteria > Bacillota > Negativicutes > Selenomonadales > Selenomonadaceae > Selenomonas_A > Selenomonas_A ruminantium_I. The sequence goes on from DJYL01000017.1 coordinate 5,166, forward strand.
GCCGGGCACGATACTGCCGGCCACCAGCCAATACGCGGCGGAGCTGATATCACCGGGAACTTCGATTTCCTTGGGTGCTGTAAATTTCTCAACCGGCTGGATGGTTACGGCTGTTCCTTCGCGTTTTAATTTTACGCCAAAGGCTGCGAGCATCTGCTCGGTATGGTCACGGGACACAAAGGGCTCATTGACCGTAGTTTCCCCCTCAGCAAACATGCCGGCCAGTAAAATAGCGGATTTTACCTGCGCGCTGGCCACAGGGCTGTCGTAGTGCAGGCCATGCAGTTTTTCTTGGGCAGGAACTACGGTAATCGGCAGCTTGGCATTATTTTCCCGCCCGTAAATCTGCGCGCCCATCTGGGATAACGGCTTAATTACCCGCCCCATGGGACGTTTGTGTAATGAGGCATCTCCCGTAAAGGTGGACAAAAAGGGCTGGGCAGAAAGAAGTCCCATAAGGAGGCGCAAGGTTGTGCCGGAATTTCCGGCATCCAGAATGGTTGCCGGTTCTTTCAGGCCATGCAGTCCGTTCCCCGTGACAATGAGTTCCGTGTCGCTGATAAATTCGACTTTGGCTCCTAATTTTTCCATGCAGGCCGCCGTAGACATGCAGTCCTGCGCATGCAGGAAGTTCTTTATCCGCACCGGCGTGTCTCCCAGCGCAGAAAACATCACACTGCGATGGGAAATTGACTTGTCACCGGGTATTACGATTTCGCCTTGCAAACCCTGACGGGCTTTTTCAATCTGGATTTTTTCCATTCTGCCAACCCCTTTATTTATATAATTAATCGTTCCACACGCTCCAGTTGCCGGCGGCAGCCCCCATGGAAAAGGCCGCCTGCAGATTGTAGCCGCCGGTATAGGCATCCACATCCACCACTTCTCCGGCAAAGTACAGACCTTTGACAAGTTTGGATTCCATGGTCTTGGGATTTATCTCCTTGACGGAAATCCCCCCTGCTGTCACGATAGCTTCGGCAATCGGTCTGGCCTGCGTGATGGTCAAAGGCAAATGCTGCAAAGTCTGCCCCAGACGGTGCCGTTCTTCTGCCGTCACCTGATGTACGGGCTTATCCGGCGCTAAGAACGCCGCATCAAGCACCGGTTCAATGAGTTTATGCGGCAGTAAGTCCACCATGGCATTAACCAGCTGCTTGCGCTGATACTTGGCAAAATCACGCTGCAGACGGGCATCCAAAACATCCTCAGCCAGAGCAGGTTTCAGATTTAGTTCCAATTCCACAAAGGAATCGGCCTGTAAAGCTTCTGTAGCCGCCCGGCTCAGCGACAGGATGATGGGGCCTGTTACACCGAAATGGGTAAACATCATTTCCCCGAACATATCGGTTTTTTTCTCGCCATCAACCAATAATGTTGCCTTGACATTCCGCAGGGACAGCCCTTGAACGGATTTAACCCAATCTTCTTCCGTTTCCAAAGGAACCAGTGAGGGGCGGATATCGACAAGTGTATGGCCAAGTTTTGCCGCCATCTTGTAGCCATCGCCTGTGGAACCTGTGCCGGGATAAGAAGCGCCCCCTGTGCAGAGAATAACGGCATCGGCTTTCATACTGGCACCGCTTGACAGTTTTACCGCCTTTACGCTGCCGTCCTGTGCCAGAATTTCTGCTGCGGGACTGTCGGTTTCGATTTTGACACCGAGTTCATGGAGTTTATGCACCATGGCATCTACAACATCCTGCGCCTTATCGCTGACGGGGAAAACCCTCTGTCCCCGTTCCACCTTGGTCGGCACCCCCTGCGATTCAAAGAAATAAATCACATCTTCGTTGTCATAGGCCCGCAGGGAGCTGTTGAGGAATTTGCCGTTGCCGTGGATATTCTTGATGATTTCCGGTACCGTGGCAGCATTGGTGATATTGCAGCGTCCCTTGCCGGTTATCAGCATCTTTTTGCCGGGACGTTTCATTTTTTCCAGTATGGTCACATCCGCGCCGTTTTCGGCTGCCTTGATAGCGGCCATCATACCGGCAGGCCCGGCACCGATTACAATGATTTTTTTCATGGTTGCTTTATTCCTGCTATCTTATATAATTCTGTAATTTCCTCATCCGTAAGCGGACGGTAATGACCGCGCTTGACACCTTTCAGCGTCAGTCCGGCAAATTTCACCCGCTTTAGTGCCCGCACATCACAGCCAATGGCGGCAAACATCCGGCGTACCTGCCGGTTGCGGCCTTCATGGATCGTGATTTCGACTTTGGCTTCGTTATCGCTGGTTTCCAGCATTTTCACAACTGCCGGTGCGGTCATGCTATCTTCAAGCTTAATCCCCTGCCGCAATTTGTCCAGAAGTTTTTCGGATGGCACACCAGCAACACGAGCCACATAGGTTTTATTGACTTTATAGCGGGGATGCAAAAGTCCGTTCATCAAATCCCCGTCGTTGGAGATAATGAGCAGTCCTTCGGTGTTATTGTCGAGTCGGCCCAAAGGATAAACGCGCTCACTCACTTCCGGCAACAGGTCAAGCACCGTGCGCCGTCCACGTTCGTCCTTAGCTGTGGAAAGGTAGCCTTTGGGCTTGTTCAGCAGATAGTAAACCTTCTTTTCCGCAAGGGTCAGCGGCTTGCCATCCACACAGATTTTTTGCCGGGAACTATCGTATTTACCGCCCAGTTCCGTGATGGTCTGACCGTCAACCGTAACCCGGCCATTCAGAATCATTTCTTCTGCCGCACGCCGGGAGGCAATACCTGCCCGGGCAATGATTTTTTGCAAGCGTTCTGCCATCAGAAGATTCCTTTCCAAAATTCACGCCACCAGTTTAAGAGATTATCCCAGAAGGAATAGTATTCCACATCTTTGGCGGCTAAAAGATAAATCGCGCCCTGACGCTTGCCATCGTAGTAGCAGACCACTTTGCCTACCACATCCCCCTTCTTTATCGGCGCGGCAACTTCTTCGGGAATTTCCAGCTTTTTCTCCACTTTGCCGGTTTCGCCAAGTTTTTCCACCGCTACCAGCGATTCTGCAGCAACAAGTTCTACTTCATCCTGACGGCCATCGGCTACCTCTACCTTGGCCACTACTTCCCCTTTTTTTACCAAAGTTTTGGGGCGGGCATTTTGGAAGCCGTAGTCCAGCAGGGCAATGGAATCATTCCACATATAATAGCTGTCCAAAACAACGGCTACCAGCTGCATACCATCCCTGCGGGCGGCGGATACCAGACAACGGCCTGCCGCATCGGTATAGCCGGTCTTTACGCCGTTTGCGCCACGATAAAGCCAGAGCATCTGATTTTCATTGCGCAGCTTCTTGGCCGGGTCTTTCACCCAGTCATAGATAACTTCCTGCTTGCTGACAATTTCCTCAAAATGGGGCAGATTGTAGCCATAGGCAGCAATTTTTGCCAAATCAAAGGCCGTGGTGTAATGATTTTCATCCGGCAGGCCGTTTGGATTGACAAAATGTGTATTATATGCGCCAATTTCTGCAGCCTTTTCATTCATCATTTCGACAAATGCAGGCACACTGCCGGCAATATGCTCGGCTACCGCAACGGTTGCATCATTGCCGGAATGCATCATCATCCCGGTCAGAAGTTCCTCCAGAGGAATCTTATCCCCCTGTACCAGCCAAAGGGTGGAGCCTTCCACACCTTCGGCATGCTTGCTCACCGTCACGATATCGTCCAGCCTGCCATGCTCCAGCGCCACAATCAGCGTCATCATCTTCGTGGTGCTGGCCGGATAGCGGCGCGTATCAATATCCCGTTCATAAAGAACCTGCCCCGTCACGGTATCCATTACGATGGCAGAACGCGCGGTAAGCTTCTGCAACGGGTCTGTGGGACTGACCACCAGTCCCGGAATATCCGGCCTTTCCGGCTGTACATAAACCTTATCCTGCATCTCGGCAGACACAGGAGACATCTGCGAAAAATTTATCATCAAACCGGCAGCCCCCAGCAACAAAGCTGTGGCTGCTTTACAGGCGATTACTCGTCTCAACAACATACACTCCATTTACTTACGTAATAATTATCTATTTTAGCATTGCCAGAGCGTCTTGGCAACGCAATAAGGCATACATCAGCGCTTCTTAACCCCTTTTGCCCCCAAAATGTTTTCCAACAGCGTCAATGTCTCCGGCTGATTGTCCAGCCAGAATTCCTCACCAAGTTTTTGCCAGCGCCCCTGATAGATGTATACGGCATTGCTGCCATGGTGCTTAGTCATTACGTCCTTTATGGCCGTAATAGCCTGCTTATCATCAGCACGTGGCATAAGATAGTATTCGGGATTGTACTCGTCCATAGACCAAACTCTGTCGGCCAGTATCTTGACGGTATCCTCTTTGGTATCGGCTTTGCCTTGAATGACCACAGGCCTGTCCGGCACTAATGAATTCATACATTGATAGAACAGCCGCGGAAAAACGGTTGCTTCCATCTGTTCTGTATAGTCTTCAATGGTCACAAAACACATGGTTTCCCCTTTTTTGGTGGTAATGCGCTTGCACTCGCTGACCAGTCCTGCAACGCGTAAAGTCTGTTTGTCCTTGATGCCGCTGCTCAATAAAGTTTCCAAACGGGGCAGATGACCGATTTTATCCTGATATTCATCCAACGGATGCCCCGTGATGTAAAAGCCCGTGTTTTCCTTTTCCCAGCCCAGACGGACTAAAATCGGCGCTTCTTCCATATCCGGCAGCTTCATATCGGCAGCTTCATCCTGCATAACATCCCCAAAGAGCCCGAGCTGTCCATGGGCAAAGTCCTTCTGCCGCCGCTGAGCCTCGCCCACTGTAGGCTCCAGTACCTTGAGCAGCTGGCTGCGCTTGGCCCCCAAAGAGTCAAAAGCACCGCATTTTATCAGGCTTTCAATTACCCGCTTGTTGACTGTGGTCATATCAATCCGCGTGCAAAAATCCAGCAGGGAGGTAAAGGGGCCATCCTGCCTGCGGGCAGCCATTATCGCCTTGATGGCATTTTCCCCAACATTCCGCACTGCGGCCAAGCCAAAGCGAATGTCCTTTTTGTCAACGCCAAACATAATATCACTGGCGTTGATGTCCGGCGGCAGAATCTTGATGCCCATACGATGCGCCAGTTCGATATAAACAGGCACTTTGTTGGCGTTATCCATAACACTGGTCAGCATGGCCGCCATGAATTCAGCCGGATAATGAGCCTTTAAGTAAGCCGTCTGCCAGGCTACCAGCGCATAAGCCGCACTATGGGACTTATTGAAGCCATAATCGGCAAAATGCGTCAGCAAGTCAAAGATGGTATTGGCAAGTTCGGCATCGATATGATTTTCCGCACAGCCCTTGAGGAAATTTTCCTTCTGCGCCATCAGGATTTCATGTTTCTTTTTGCCCATGGCGCGGCGCAAGAGATCGGCCTGCCCCAATGAGAAACCGGCCAGAACCTGCACAATCTGCATAACCTGCTCCTGATAGAGCACCACCCCAAAGGTTTCCTTGAGAATAGGCTCCAACAGCGGATGCATATAGGTAACTTTCTTGCGCCCGTGGCGTCCGCCGATGAAGTCATCCACCATACCGCTGCCCAAAGGGCCGGGACGATAGAGAGCCACCGTAGGAATAAGGTCAGCAAAATTCTTCGGTGCCAAATCCTTCACCAGATTGGTCATGCCGGATGATTCCATTTGAAAGACTGCCCCCGTACGGCCCTCACAGAGCATTTTGGAGGTGAGTGCGTCTTCCAGCGGAATCGCATTGATATCTACCGTTTCCCCACGAGTCGCTTTAATATTATTCAAGGTGTCGCTGATTACGGTCAGGGTTCGCAAGCCCAGAAAGTCCATCTTTAAGAGGCCCAGTTCTTCTACATGGTCTTTATCAAACTCCGTTACCAATGTACCTTCGGAAACGGATACCGGCAGATAGTCGGTCAGCGGGTGTTTAGCAATAACCACGCCTGCCGCATGGATAGACGAATGGCGGGGTAGCCCTTCGACCTTGCGGGCAAAGTCGATAAGCCGCTTGGCTTCTTCCGATGACTCATAGATATTACGGAACTCCGTAGAAGCCTTCATGGCCTTGTCCAAGGTCATTTTCAGTTCGTTGGGAATCAGCTTGGCAATGGCATCCACCTGGGCATAGCTCATGCCCAATGCCCTGCCCACGTCCCGCACAGCGCCTTTGGCTGCCATGGTACCGAAGGTCACAATCTGAGCCACATGGTCATAACCATAGCGTTCCTTTACATAGTCAATGACCTCTTCACGGCGGATATAACAGAAGTCAATATCAATATCCGGCATGGTCACGCGCTCCGGATTGAGGAAACGTTCAAAGAGCAGGTCATATTTTAGCGGGTCAAGATTCGTAATCCCCAAAAGATAGGCTACGATACTGCCTGCCGCCGATCCGCGCCCCGGCCCAACCGAAATCCCCTGCTCCCGGGAATGGTTGATAAAGTCCCAGACAATCAGGAAATAACTGTCATACCCCATGCGGTGAATAATGGAAAGTTCATACTCCAATCGCTGGCTGACTTCTTCCGTAACTTCCGCATAGCGCGATGGCAGGGCTTTTTCACATAAAGCCCGCAAATAGGCTTCATCATCCTTATACGCTTCAGGAATGGGATAATACGGCAGCTGAATATGGCCAAACTCAAAATCCACCTGACAGCGTTCGGCAATTTTTACCGTATTGCTGAGGGCTTCCGGATATTCCGGGAACAATGCCGCCATTTCTTCCGGAGATTTCAGATAATAATCATCACTGTTAAAACGCATCCTGTCCGGGTCATCCACGGTCTTACTCATCTGAATGCACAGCAGAATATCGTGGAATTCGCTGTCCTCACGGCGCACATAATGGCTGTCGTTGGTGGCTGCCAAGCCCAAGCCGTATTTTTCAGCCAGTTCAATAAGCCCGGCATTGGCGGTGCGTTCCTCCGGCAGGCCGTGATTCTGTATTTCCAAAAAATAATTATCCTTGCCGAAAATGTCCACATATTCCTGTACCAGACGGTCTGCCTTTTCCTTGTTGTTCTGAATCAGCGCCTGCGGTACATCACCGGCAATACAGGCAGACAGACAGATAATCCCTTCATGGTATTGGCGCAGAAGTTCCTTATCCACACGCGGCTTGTAGTACATCCCCTCGATATTGGCCAGTGAAACCAGCTTCACGAGATTCTTATAACCGGTCTGGTTCTCGGCCAGCAAAATCAAGTGGTAATACTTCGTCCCGTTGACTTCCTGACGCTCCTTGCGGGAACCAGGTGCCAAGTACACCTCGCAACCAATAATGGGCTTGATGCCCTGCTTTTTGCATTCTTTATAAAAATCAATCGTGCCATACATTACGCCATGGTCTGTGATGGCTAAATGCTTCATCCCCAGTTCCTTGGCACGGGCCACCAAATCCTTGATGCGGGCGGCTCCGTCCAAAAGACTAAACTCCGTATGCACATGGAGATGGGCAAATTCGCTACTCTTTGCTGCTTCCATAAATAAATTCCTTCCTAACGTAAAACGATTACCCTTTAGTATAGCATAAACCTTGCCTGCTTGCAGGCTCTCTGCTAAAATATTGACAAAGAAAGTTTTTAGAGGTGTTTGCCATGACCATACACGGAGCCGTCATCATCGAGCAGGGAGTTACTTTTGCGATTATCGCCGTTAAACAGTCCGTCACCATGTATACCGCCAGAATGGTACAGACCCGCCATGAACTGGCGCAGTTCTTCCCCAATATGCCCATTATCCTCATGAGCCAGGATAACAGCGGCACGCCCCATTACTATGGGCGAAAAGATATTGTGGAATTCCTTAAGACCGTACGACTTGACCAAATTCCTTGGAAGGAATATCACATCTATTAACGGCGTCATATTCGTTAGACATGAAAAAAGC
>DJYL01000160.1 GCA_002448495.1 Pseudoselenomonas ruminantium
CGGTCATACAGGATTTGCATTAATTTTCCTAAGTCGATGGATTCTTCCTGTTGTACATTATTTTCCATATATTATTTCTCCGTTTTCATATTATTCAACGCATACTCACAACACTGTCTCACCAGATTATTCACAGACACCTTCTCATGCTCGGCAATCCTTGCCAGTTCTTCCAGCAGGCTGGCAGGCAGCCGGAACGTCTTATTGAGCATCTCTTCGGTCTGTTTGACCTCGAACATTTCGTAATCACCCCTAATATTTTTTACATGCATATTTGCAATAGCATAAGTCTCAAAACTACAGTCTCAAAATGTGTACCTTTTGAGACTGTAGTAAAATATTGCAAAAAATGTCATTTTTAGGTGTGAAAGTCTCAAAAAGTCCCTTTAAAATGAAAAAATTAGAAAAAAGTTGGACTTTGTAAAAATCCTTTGCTATAATGTAGTTTGTGAATTCGAACAGTCTCAAAAAGTACACTTTTTGAGACTGTTCGATTTTGCACAATTGATTGCATAAAAAAAGGGAACTCCTAATGCATTCGGTTTTTATACCGTATACATTAGGAGTTCCCTTTATCATTATATGTTTTTCTGCTAAATATAGGTTACTTCATTTCCTTTGATAGTCGTGATATTCCGATTGGGCAAACCATCCGGCATATCCGGGTACCCCAGGCTCACAGATGCACACACCCATTCGTCTTCCTTCAGCCCCAAGCTTTGGAGATACGCAAGGAGCACAGGATTATCCCGCAGCCACCGCAGCTGATTGATCCAGCAGGCCCCCAAATCCAAGGCATTGGCGGCCAGCAGCATATTTTCCACTGCCGCACAGGCATCGGCCATGTTATTGCCATAGTCCTTTTTGTTTGCCACGACAATCAATACAGGAGCATTGTACTTAAATACATAGTTCCCCTTCTTGGACAGTTTGATAGCGCCACCGACATTATCCTGATTTTCCGGCGTAATGTCCATTTTCGCAAATTCAGACTGCACCAATTCCACCAGTTTATCCAGCACGGCTGCATCACGAATGACCAAAAAATGATTGGTATTCTTACTCTTGCCACTGGGTGCACGGCGGCCTGACTCAATCACTTTTTCCAGCAAACTGTCCTCCACCATTTCCGGCTTGAACTTGCGCGTGCTGTGCCGGGTAGCCATTACGGTTAAAGCATCTTTTTCCATATTCGTCTCCTCACTCCGGGAATTTGCGTACATTATAGGATTCCTTGATTTTTTCAGCCAACTCATCCAGACTGATGCCGCCTGTAGACTCCACAGCTGCCAGTACAGCTCCTTCAACCAGCGGACAATCCAGCATTCTCACCTTGCTGTCATCTTTATCCTCAATGACGATTTCTGTAGTCATTACGGCACTGCCCATATCCATAAGCACAGCCACACCATCTTCAGAATACACCTCATCTATGGCTTCACTTATCTTTGTGTAACTCGTGCCCAAGCCACCGTCATCCAGCCCGCCTGCAGCAGCCAGCGGTGCATTTGGAGCCGTCATTTTTGCGATTTCTACGACTCCTGCAGCCAATTTTTCGCTATGCGATACAATTACGATTCCGACCAAAATGCTCACCCCATTGGAACTTTTGTTTCCTTACAGACCTTTTTCGATTTCCTGCAACATAAATAAGGAAGATGTTGCTCCCGGGTCCTGATGGCCGATACTGCGCTCCCCCAGATAGCTTGCCCGACCTTTAGTCGCGACAATGGTCTTGGTATATTCTACACCACCTGCCGCAGCTTCGACAGCTTTCTGCATTGCGACCTTTAGATTCGCTCCGTCCTCTATCGCCGCAGACAGCGCCTTATAAGCAGGTGTTAAGGAATCCAGCATGGTCTTTTCGCCTTCCATGGATTTTCCCCGCAGTTTTACACCGCCAATAGCAGCTTCCAGTGCAACGACAAAATCAGCCGCTTCAATTTCCGACTTGCCTTTGAGTACATTACCGGCTTTCATAAAGGCCGTACCATATAACGGGCCTGATGCACCGCCTACATTAGATACCAGCTGCATGCCCGTTCCCTTCAGCAATGCGCCGATATCGCCATTTTCTAATTCGGGCAGTTTATCCAGCACCGCCTTAAAGCCGCGTGCCATATTAATGCCATGATCCCCATCGCCGATTTCATTGTCCAATTGTGTTAAATAATCTTTTTCTGCTTTCATCCGCTCTGCAATAGCGCGAATGATTTCTGCCATTTTTGCTGTGTCTAACATACGTGTATCCCCCTTGTTCAGCGTTTCCATGCCGGCGTATCTGCTTTGGCATCGTAGAGTGCCTTTAATTCATCATCAAGGCGTAATAGGGTCAGGGAAAAGCCTGCCATCTCAATGGAGGTCATAAAATTGCCTACCATGGTATCGTAGACCTTTATCCCCTGTTCCTTGAGATAGTCCTGCACAAAGTTATTGATGATATAAAGTTCCATCAGCGGAGTTGCCCCCATACCGTTAACGATGAGCACCACTTCCTGCCCCTTGAAATCCAAATCCGTCAGAATCGTATCCAAAAGTTTCTTCGCGGTTTCATCTGCTGTGCTGATTTTCTCTCTCGTGATGCCCGGCTCTCCATGAATGCCAATGCCGATTTCGACTTCATCATCCGCCAGTACAAAGCCCGGTTTGCCCGCTGCCGGAACCGTACAGGGCGAAAGTGCCATCCCCATGGTTCGGACATTGGCAATAACTTTTTCTGCCACAGCCTTGACCTCTGCTAAATCCGCCCCCTGTTCAGCCTTGGCACCGGCAATCTTATGCACCAAAACCGTACCGGCTACGCCACGGCGGCCTGTAGTGTAGAGACTGTCTTTTACCGCTACATCATCGTTGACCACCACATAATCGGCTTCGATGTCCTCATCGCCTGCCATATCGACAGCCATTTCAAAATTCATCACATCGCCGCTGTAGTTTTTGACGATACAGAGCACGCCTTTGCCTGCATGAACGCTCTCTATACCCGCTAAAATCTTATCCGGTGTGGGCGAGGTGAATACCGGGCCGGCTACCGCACAATCCAGCATGCCCTCTCCGACGAAGCCGGCATGGGCCGGTTCGTGGCCGCTGCCGCCCCCACTGATCAGCGCGACCTTTCCCTCTTTTTTCTGTACACGAACAACGATGTTGCCTTCGTCCAGCTTCCGCAGTTTATGCGGAGCGGATTTTACCAGACCAAGAATCATCTGCTCCTCTACGGACTCTACATCATTGATCAGCTTCTTCATTATCCAAAGCCTCCATTATTCATCACCATACGATAACAGACAGTTTCCCATAGAAACTGTCTGTTATCTTAATATCCTTATTTAATAACCATAACAGGAATCGGGGATTCTTCTATAACCTTCTGGCTGACACTGCCGATAAGTGCGCCCTTAAACAACCCCAGGCCGCGGCTTCCCATCACAATCATATCACTATGTTCCTGTGCAGCCACACGAATGATGGCCTTGTGAATGCTGCCAGTCTCTACATGCTTGGCTGCCCGTAAATCCTCAGGAATCTTCTCCCAAATGCGGTCAAAGACGATATGGCTGGGAATATCCTTATTGATATTACTGGATACATAGACAAAATCCAAATCAGCCTTGCACTTTTCTGCCAGGAAAATAGCCTCATCCACAGCCTTGCAGCCATTAACCGAACCATCTACAGGCACGAGGATTTTCTGTATTTTTCCCATAATAAAAACCTCCTCACGAGTTTATCGTTATCATCATTTATCTTTTTATTTCGCGGCCATACGCCTTAAATCCTGCATATATATGAAAAAATCCCTGCCGAAAAATAATATTTCAGCAGGGAAGCGATTACATAATGGTGCGCTCGGCGGGAGTCGAACCCACGCTTTCAGCTCCGGAGGCTAACGTCCTATCCACTGGACTACGAGCGCTTAACAACAATAGTTATGATAGCATAAGTTGTTATTAATTGTCAACCATTTGTAAACAACTTTATTAAACTTTTGCATATTCCAGTGCCGAATTTTTTGTGTACATGCGTTCATAGTAATCCTGATACTCACCACTGATGATGTTTTCCCACCACGAGCGGTTATCCAGATACCACTGTACCGTTGCCTTGATGCCGTCTTCGAATTTCGTTTCCGGCAGCCAGCCGAGTTCGTTATGAATCTTGGTCGGGTCAATGGCATAACGGCGGTCATGCCCTTTGCGGTCGCCAACGTATTCAATCAGGTCTTCACCTTTGCCCAGCTGTTTGAGGATGGTCTTGACCACATCAATATTAGCCCGTTCATTATGTCCGCCAATATTGTAGACTTCGCCAACCTTGCCCTTTTCCAGAATGAGGTTGATGGCTGCGCAGTGGTCTTCCACATAGAGCCAGTCGCGGACATTGAGGCCGTCGCCATACACCGGCAGTTTCTTATCCGCCAAAGCATTAATAATCATCAAGGGAATCAGTTTTTCCGGGAAATGGAACGGGCCATAGTTATTGGAACAGCGGGAAATGGTCACCGGCACCTTGTAGGTGCGATGATAAGCCATCACCAGCAAATCTGCCGAGGCCTTGGACGCTGAATACGGGCTGGAAGTATGCAGATTGGTATTTTCAGTAAAGAACAAATCCGGTCTGTCCAGCGGCAAATCGCCATAAACTTCATCCGTAGACACCTGATGATAGCGGTCAATCCCATATTTGCGGCAGGCATCGAGCAGTACACTGGTGCCGATGACATTGGTCTGCAGGAAGATTTCCGGATTTTCGATGGAACGGTCTACATGGGATTCTGCGGCAAAGTTGACAATCACATCCGGCTTTTCCGTTTCAAACAGTTTGTATACCGCCCTGCGGTCAGCAATGTCACCGCGTACAAACTTGAACTGCTCATTTTTCATGGCTTCAGCCAGCGTTTCCATATTGCCTGCGTAAGTCAGCTTATCAAAGCAGATAATTTTGTCCTGCGGACGCTTTTTCAACATATAGTAGACGAAATTGCCGCCGATAAAGCCGGCACCACCAGTTACGACTATATTCATTTAACAATTCACCCCATATACAAACTGATTATTACTGTCAGCCAATGTCGGCCCAATCATATCCTTTTCACTGAGCACCGGTTCTATGCCAGCCAGCAAAGTCCCCCAGTCGACGTTTACTTCCGGCGCATCATAGCGCATGCCGCCTTCCGCGGCTTTGTTGTAAACATTATCGCATTTGTAGCGGAACTCGACATCATCGGTCAAGGTCAGAAAACCATGTGCAAAGCCGCGTGGGATAAAGAATTGCCGATGATTTTCTGCGCTGAGTTCCACAGAAACCCACTGGCCGAAGGTTGGACTGCCCTTGCGGATGTCCACAGCCACGTCAATAACCTTGCCCTTGGAACAGGAAACCAGCTTCGCCTGCGCATAAGGCGGATTCTGCCAATGCAGACCGCGCAAAGTGCCCTTCTGCGCCGAAAAACTCATATTGTCCTGCACAAAGTCATTCATGATGCCCAGTGCTTCATACTTCGGCTTATTATACGTTTCCGTAAAATACCCCCGATGGTCACCGAATACATCTGTCTCGATAATCAGCACACCGTCGATACTCGTTTTAATAACGTTCATGCCACCAAAAAACTCCTTTATTCCTGAATCATGCGGATAAGATACTGGCCATACTCATTCTTCAGCAGGGGCTGCGCCAGTTTTTCCACCTGTGCCGCATCAATATAGCCCATACGATAAGCAATTTCCTCAAGACAGGCAATCTTGAGGCCCTGACGCGCCTGAATTGTTCGCACGAAAGAGGCCGCATCTAATAACGATTCATGCGTCCCCGTATCCAGCCACGCATAGCCGCGGCGCATCTTCTCTACCTGCAGTTTGCCGCGTTCCAGATAAACCTTGTTGACGTCGGTAATTTCCAGTTCTCCACGAGCCGAAGGTTTAATGGATTTTGCCACGTCTACAATATCCTTGTCGTAAAAGTACAGGCCGGTTACCGCATAATTGGATTTCGGCTGAGCCGGTTTTTCCTCCAGACTCAGAGCGTGGCCATGTTCATCAAATTCCACTACGCCATAACGTTCCGGGTCAGATACATAATAAGCAAAGACCGCAGCCCCTTCTTCCATAGACGCAGCACGCTGTACAGACTGTGCCAAATCGGAACCATAGTAGATGTTATCACCCAACACCAATGCACAGCCTTCCCCATCAATGAATTCCTCACCAATGATAAATGCCTGCGCCAAGCCGTCCGGACTGGGCTGCACCGCATAGGTAATGTGGATTCCCAGTTGACTGCCATCGCCCAGCAGGCTTTGGAACAAACCGTTGTCCTGTGGCGTAGTAATAATCAAAACATCCTTAATCCCCGCCAACATCAACGTGCTGAGCGGATAGTAAATCATCGGCTTGTCGTAAACCGGCATTAATTGCTTGGATACCACCTGCGTAAGTGGATACAGCCGTGTCCCTGAACCACCGGCCAGTATTATTCCCTTCCTAACCAAAAAAAGCACCTCCAAATTCACTGTAAGCAATATTATACTATATTTGCATAATTTGTGCTACCTGCTCAGACTTTTTACTCTCGCTTATTTAAAGAACACCGACCTGCCGATAAACTCTCTGAGCAGTGAGTTATTGGGAACATCCTCTTCAGCGGTAATATCGTCAAAATATTGCAGGATATCCAGCAGGCGTTTTGCCTCTGCTCGTTCGGGAATATCATTTGGCACCATTTGCAGGAGAGGTTCCGCATAATGTTTGAGAATCCCCAATTCATAGATAAGCGCAGAGTTGAACATCACATCCGCTTCTTCCTGATAGGGGAATATATTCTTCTCCTCTCCGTCCCGCACATCCGGCCATTGTTTGAGCGTCTTTAGTGCACCGGAACCGCGGAACTGGTAATCCCGCACCAGCCGCCGCATCAGGCGGGCATCGGTGGTGGAAATGCGGTTATGCGCGTCAATATTGAGCTGAGTCAGTGCGCTGATGTATATTTTGTATTTACGGCTGTAAGGTACATACTCACTAAGTTTTTCATTCAACCCATGAATGCCCTCTACAATGATGGGCTGTTCACGTGTCACAGCCAGCCGCTTGGTGTCATCCCATTCCCGATTTCCGGTAAGAAAGTTATAAGTGGGCAGGACAATTTCCTCCCCCGCCAGCAAAGCCAGCATATGTTCATTGAACAGCTCTACATCCAGTGCTTCGATACATTCATAATCGTATTCCCCCGTGGGCTTGCGCGGCGTATCCACCCGATTGACAAAATAATCATCCAGGGATATGGATACCGGCATCAGCTGAGCTGCCCGCAGCTGTACGCGCAGCCGCTGGGCAAAGGAAGTTTTCCCTGATGAAGACGGGCCAGCAATGAGAATTAAGCGCAAAAAGCCCTTTTTTTCAGCAATATGGTCGGCAATCTGGGCAATACGCTTTTCCTGCAAAGCCTCCGACACCCGTATGAGTTCACCGATTTCCCCATGACGGTTAATGCGGTTCAAGTCCGGCACAAAATTACACTGCAGGGCATGTGCCCATTGACGGGACTCCGCGAGAATCTGGCTGAGCTTGGGCTGGGGTATGCGTTCCCGTACTGCTCCCCCGGTGTCCATATCGGGAATACGCAGGAGAATCCCTCCTGCTTCCACATCCAATGCAAATTGTGTCAAGCTGCCTGTATGCCCCAGCATAACGCCATAGAGATAATCGTAAAACTCCCCGCACTGGTAAAGACTGACCTTTTCCATTTTTAGGGAAGAAATCAAGTTGGCCTTTTCAATCTGGCGGTTGTTCTTAAAGATTTTAACCGCCTGTTCCTTATCCATCTTCATCTTAATGATGGGCAGGTCTTCCGCAATAATGTCCCGCATACGTTTTTCGATATTGTGGACAATAGCCTCGCTGACGCCGCCGCCAAAATGCTGCAGTTCGCAAAATACGCCTTTGTTGGCACTGAACTGCGCTACCACTTCTGCCGATGGATACATTTCGTGAACTACCGTGAACAATACAAACATCACCGTACGGCGGTAAATGCGCCACCCTCGTCCACTATTCAGCTCAATAAAGGATATATTCGCCGAATCATCAATCTCACTTTGTAAATCCCGGATTTCGTTGTTGACCAAACCTGCTACAATTTCGCTGGCATAATCCCGCTGCGCCTCTTTAGCTAATTCCCGTAATTCGATGATTGCCATGCCCCTCACCCCATCCTTACAAATTTTAACAAAAAAAGACTTAAGTATTATTAATATTGTAACACTTAAGTCCTAATTTGGCTATATAATTGTTAGAAAATTTTGCTTTTACATAAACATGCAGACGATTTTGTAGAAAAGCGCCCCCATCAGTGCCGTACAGGGAATAGTCAGCACCCAGGCCATAACCATCTGCTGCGCTACGCCCCAGCGTACGGCATTAACACGTTTAGCTGTGCCCACGCCCATAATGGAGCCGGATACCACATGCGTAGTGCTGACCGGCAGGTGCAGCAAAGTTGCGCCGAAGATAACCGTAGAAGAATTCAAGTCTGCAGCAAAACCAGAAATAGGCTCCAGCTTAAAAATCTTGCCGCCAATGGTACGGATAATCCTCCGCCCGCCCATTGCTGTACCTAACGCCATCGCCGTAGCGCAAAGAACTTTGACATAGGTGGGAACTTCAAATTCCCCGATATAGCCGCCGGCCAAAAGTGCCAGTGTAATGATACCCATGGATTTCTGCGCATCATTGGAACCATGAGAAAACGCCATCATCGCTGCAGAGAGAATCTGCATTTTCTTGAATTTATGGTTAATTGCCGAAGGGCTGAAACCGCCAAAAACCCGGAAAAGTACCAGCATCACAATGCAGCCTGTGCAAATGGCGATAATCGGCGAACCGATAAGCGACACGACAATCTTGCCAATGCCCCAGAAGTTCAAGCCCTGCTCCCCTACGGATACCAGAACCGCTCCGATTATGCCGCCAACCAGTGCATGCGATGAACTGGACGGAACGGCAAACCACCAGGTCAGAATATTCCAGATAATGGAGCCTGCCAGTGCTGCAATCAGTACATGCTCATCCACCATCTGCGCAGAACTTACGATATCCGCTCCAATGGTTTTGGCTACGCCGGTACTGTACATTGCACCGATAAAGTTCAACCCTGCAGCCATCATAATGGCATGACTGGGATGAATGGCTCTCGTGGACACCGCTGTAGCAATGGCATTTGCCGTATCATGGAAACCATTAATGAAGTCAAAGAGCAATGCCAGCACAATGACCGTAAAGATTAAAAGCTGTAACTCATGCATACTTCATTACCACTCCCCGAATCATATCCGACAATTTTTCGCAATGATCCAGTGTGTCTTCCAGTTTTTCCAAAATATCTTTCCATTTGATAAGTTCGATAGGGTCCTTTTCCTTGTCGAAAAGATACGCCACTTCATGGCGATACACCCTGTCTCCCTCACTTTCCAGCTGAGCGATTTTATGGGTAGCATCGAGAATCTGCGCCTGATTTTTCCGTATATCCTTCAGCAGGGAGAACGCACGGATTATCTCCTCTGTTGCTTCAATCAGCAGCTTGGTAAGCTTTACGGCACCACTCATAGCTTTTCCCGTACGATACATCACAATGCGCTGCAATGTACCTTGCAGGTAGTCCACGCCATCATCAAGACCATTAGCCAGTGCATAGATGTCCTCCCTGTCAATAGGGGTGATAAAAGTCAGGTTAAGCTTGTCGATAATCGCATCATTAATTCTGTCGGCCTCATGCTCCAAATCCATGATTTCCTTGACCTTGTCCGTGGCCTTGCCATAGTCGAGCATCACCTCGTCCATCATCAGCGCTCCCTTATAGAAATAGTTGGCGCTGTCCACGAACAGATCAAAGAACTCGCTGTCCTTCTTTTTGAATTTAAACATATTGCTCTGCGTCCTCCCGAAAGAAATATCACATACACACAATTTAACTATAACATCATTTGCCCTATGGTTCAACCGCAAATTTTCTCAAATTCGTGAAAAAAAGACTGGCCCTTCTAATTTATAGAAGAAACAGTCTTTCTAAAAAAATCTTTTTACCAGTTTTCTACAGCCTGCATAGCCTTCAGAACCTTTGCTGCTACGCCGTGCATTTTTTCTTCCGATACACAGCAGGCGGCTACACGCACGCCCATCTTAAGTGGTACAGCAAAAATCAGGTCATCATAGAGTTTGTTGCATACTGCCTGCGGGTCAGCAGCCGGAACCGCAAGGAAGAAGCCACCTTTGTAGGGCAGTGCCGGCAGATTACATGCCTTAGCTTCGTCCATAAAGATTTCCGCCCGCTTTTTGATGGTCTGATAATAATTATCCCGCTCCGTTTCGTACTGAGCCCGCAAGGTATCATCCTGCTGAATCCGAACCAAGGTCGTCATGGCTGCGCGGTTGATATTGGACCAGGTAGCCCGGCTCGTATACTTGTTGACATTCTGAAACTCGGTAATCACCTGCTCACTGGACGAAACTGCCACCAGCGCACCTGTACGCTGCCCGTAAGCCGTATAGCCCTTGGACATGGAGAAGGCAAACATCACCAGCACATTTTCCGGCAGGCTGCTGAACTTCTTCATAAAGCGGCGGGTTTCATTCTTCTCCCCGGCAAAATCAATATAGGCAATATCCACCAGAATGCTCATCTTCTTGCCCTGAGCTGCATATTTCTTTGCCAAAGCCAGCACGTGATCCCAATCATCTTCCGTCAGACTAAAACCTGTCGGATTTTGGGCAGGAGTGTTGAGGATGACCAGCAGACTGTCCTGTCCCTTGTAAAGTTCTGCCACTTTGTTGGCATAGGCCGCAATATTGAAATTGTTGGCTTCATCAAAAAGCGCAAAGTTTGACAATTTGCAGCCGCACTCATTACAGATGACATTGTAAGTGCCCCAGAACCAGTCAGAAGTAAGAACCTTCGTTCCCTGCTCTGCATAGTTGGCTATAGCATGATGAATCGCTCCCGTACCACCGGCAGTTGCACAGGCTGCCACATAACCGTCCGGACGGTTATCGGCAAAGACCAGTTTCTCCACTTCATCCAGATAGGCTGGCAGACCAGCAATAGGGGCATACCGGAATAAATCCTCCGTTGTCAGGCTATGATAAACTTTTTCTACTGTGGGCAATACCGCCAGGCTCCCATCATCTTTCATCATCATGCCAATCGTAGCATTTACCACTTTATCCTTGCCATATTTTTCCGCGGCCTTACTGCAGGCTGCAGCTGCTCCAAAAATCGCATCCCTTAACTTCTTATTTGCCGCATGGCTGGCTGCCATTGTCATAAACAAGCTCTCCCCTCTAACTCCACAACATTTACTAAGCATCGCTTTCTTTTCACAGGTACTATAATAACTGTTTCGTTTCGTCCTGTCTACCCATACAACTGTATGTATACAATATTTTTGTAAAATTGACTACAATACAAAGGAGGTTCACGGAAAAATCTCCGCTGAACCTCCATAACTACTCAATTATTTATGGGGAAAAAATTCATCATGAATAGCATTCACAGCTTCCTTGAGCTTAGCTCCTCTCACCAGACAGGAAATGCTGATTTCGGAAGTGCTGATAATATCAATATTGATGCCTGCCTTAGACAGCGCACCGAACATTCTGGCTGCCGTGCCGGGGTTGCCCAGCATGCCGGCACCAACGATGGAAACCTTGGCCACATCTTCCTCTATCAGAACTGCTACCGCATTTAATTTATCGGCTACACCATCCACAACCTTCTTAGCCTCGGAAAGGTCACCGGCAGCTACGGTAAAGACCATATCGGTTACATTCTTCTCGATATTGCGGATACTCTGGACAATCATATCTACATCAATATTGGCATCTGCCAGAGCGGAGAAAATCTCATGAGCAATGCCCGGCGTATTCGGAATGCCCAGCACGGCAATCTTCGCCACCTTTTCATCATGAGCAACGCCCCGAATCACAAAATCCTTATCTTCCATCGTATAATCCTCCCTTATAAACGTACCGGTATCGGTGGTAAAAGTCGAGCGCACATGAATGGGAATATGGAAATACTCGCCCATTTCTACGGAGCGGGGCTGCATAACACCGGCACCTAAACGAGCCATTTCCAACATTTCATGATAGGTTATCTCATTCATCTTCCGTGCCCCCGGCACGATGCGGGGATCAGCTGAATAAACACCGTCCACGTCGGTAAAAATTTCACAGGAATCCGCCTTGAGGGCACCAGCGATAGCAACGGCAGAAGTATCTGAACCTCCGCGTCCCAAAGTAACATAATCTCCTAAATCATTAGCCCCTTGGAAACCGGTAATGACTACAACTTTTCCTGCATCCAGTTCCTGATGAACGCGTTCTGGTTTAATATCCTTAATACGGCCTTTCGTGTAGACATCATTTGTCTTTACTCCGGCCATAGGTCCGGTCAAGGATACCGCATCCTGCCCCAGTGTCTTAAACGCCATAGCCATCAAGGAAGCTGACTGCTGCTCACCGGTGGTCAAAAGCATGTCCATTTCCCTTGTATATTGGTAGGGATTCTTGTTGATTCCCTGTGCCAGTTCGATTAAATCGTCTGTAGTATCTCCCATAGCCGAAACGACCAGCACAATTTTATCCTCAGGCTTTTTCTCGCCCAGCACCCGTTTGGCAATATTCATGATTTTTTCCGTGGTCGCCACCGAGCTGCCACCGAATTTCTTTACAATAAGTGCCATAACTCTCCCCCTAAACTTCTTTTTGAATAAGAAACCTTTCCATTGTCCATGGACAGTTTCTTTTTTCATCCATTATTTTGCTGAATCGTAACATATTATACCTTAAAAAAAGTCATCTGTCTATAAATTTTCATCAATTTATGTAAAATTGTTCATTAGAAAAAAACAAGATTTCCATTTCATGTTACAATCCAGCTTTTTTATATACCAATTTGCACTCAAACTGATAAATTTTCGATATTTTTAATTGTGAGCAACTATTTGTTGGACATAAGTCCCTTTTGTGCTATATTATTTAGAAGTTTATTGTGACTCATCTTTTTTAAGGAGTGTATCATTTTGCAAAACCGTACAATCCTGTCGCCACGGAATAATGACCCGCATTGAGGTAAAGCTTGACGCTCTGCCCCCTATGCCGGTCAGAGCGTTTTTACGAGCGAATCAAGGCATATCCAATACCATATGGAAACGCATAAAAAATTCCGGTACCTTTGCCATTAACGGCGTTATCTGCAACGCCACTCAAGCCAAGGTAAAAAATGGCGATACCATTACTTATGATATTTTGCGACCCACAGATATCCTTCCTGAGGATTTACCATTGGACATTTGCTATGAAGATGAATGGCTGCTGATTATCAATAAACCTGCCGGCCAGTTGGTACATCCCACCACCAAAGAAAACAGTGGCACCATAGGTAATGCCCTGATGCATTATTTTGCCGCCAAAGGTGAGGCTCATGCCTTCCATCCTGTACACCGTCTGGACAGGGATACCAGTGGGCTGCTGCTGATTGCCAAGGAACCACAAATTCAGTATCAGCTTTCACCCAAAGGGTGTAAAAATTTCAAACGGGAATACCTCGCCATAATCGAAGGCAGTCTCAATCCACCTGACGGCTTAGTCGACGCCCCCATTGCCCGGGCTTTGCCCAGCATAATATTACGAAAAGTTTCTCCGGAAGGGCAGCCGGCCCGCACACACTATCGCACCATTAAGCAAGGAAAGGGCTTCTCTCTTATCGAGCTGGAACTGGAAACCGGACGCACGCATCAGATTCGTGTCCATATGGCGCACCTTGGACACCCCTTATTAGGGGATGATTTATACGGAGGCAGAATGGATATTATTCAGCGTCAGGCACTCCATGCCTTCAGGCTGACCTTCCACCATCCCATGACCGGTGAACAACTGGTCATCACCGCCCCGCCGCCTGCGGATTTTCTTCGTATTGCCGCAGATTTCTAAAGGATACGAGCCGATTATTATTGTTTGAAAAATTTTTCACTTGAAGTATACACGAGAAGTATTTTCTATGATATAATAAATGAGGTTCAACAAAAAATTTGAACAAGATTCATTAGGGGGTAATGAAAAATGCCATTAGTTGGAACTAAAGAAATGTTCAAGAAAGCTTACGAAGGCGGCTACGCTATCGGTGCTTTCAACGTCAACAACATGGAAATCGTACAGGGTATCACGGAAGCAGCTGCTGAGCTGAACTCCCCGGTTATCCTGCAGGCATCTGCCGGTGCTCGCAAATATGCAAAGGGCCCGTATCTCCGTCACCTCGTTGAGGCTGCTCTGGAAGTTAACGACATTCCTGTTGCTCTGCACCTCGACCATGGCGCAGATTTCGAAACCTGCAAAGCCTGCATTGATGACGGTTTCACTTCCGTAATGTTCGATGGTTCTCATTATGACTTCAAAGAAAACATCAAACGCACGCAGGAAGTTGTTGCTTACGCACATGAACATGGCGTTTGCGTAGAAGCAGAGCTCGGCAAACTGGCTGGTATCGAAGATGATGTTAAGGTTGCTGCTCACGAAGCAGCTTACACGCAGCCGGAAGAAGTTGAAGAATTCGTTAAGGAAACTGGCGTAGACTCTTTGGCTATTGCTATCGGTACTTCCCATGGCGCATTCAAATTCAAGCCGGAACAGTGCACGCGCAACGCTGATGGCGTTCTCGTACCGCCTGAACTCCGTTTCGATATTCTGGCTGAAATCGAGAAGAAGATTCCTGAGTTCCCGATTGTTCTCCATGGTGCTTCTTCCGTTATTCCGAAGTACGTTCAGATCATCAACGCTAACGGCGGCAA
>DJYL01000141.1 GCA_002448495.1 Pseudoselenomonas ruminantium
GGAAGGGCTTTTTCCCTATTGATAGGAAGGGAATTTGCCTGTCAAGAGAGAATTTATGAAGTAATTGAATTTATCATTATCCAATTCATATAAAGGAGCATAGCATTATGAATATGTCTGTACAAAATGGCAGCTCTGGCGGCAGAGCTGCAGCCAACCTGCTTTCTCCGCTGAATGTATGGGGGCTTTCGCTGGGCTGTGCCGTGGGCTGGGGTGCCTTTATGGTGCCGGCCAATATCTTTATTCCCACCGCAGGCCCATTGGGCACCATGCTGGCCATGGCACTCAGTACGGGATTACTGCTGGTCATTGCCTATAATTTCTGTCAGCTGGCGGAAAAATATCACGATGACGGCGGCATTGTAGCCTATACCCGCAATATTTTAGGCAGCGACCATGCTTTTTTGGCGGCGTGGATTCTGCTCATCGCCTATATGTCGATTCTCTGGGCCAACGCCACTGCCAATGTGCTTTTGGCCCGCTACCTTTTGGGCGATATTTTTGAATGGGGCTATCTTTATACCATCGCCGATTTTGATATTTACTTTGGCGAGGTTTCCGCCACCTGGGCAGTATTCATCTTCTTTGGTCTGCTCTCCTGCTACGGCGGCAGCCTGAATAAACATCTGAACACCATTCTGGCCGTAGTTTTCCTGCTCACGGTGGTGATTCTGTTTACCGCGCTCTTTAAGCAGACCGGAACAGAGGTCTTTTATCCCCTGTTCCAATCCTATACCTCCCCCATCGCACAGATTCTGTCCATGTGCATGCTGGCTCCCTGGATGTTTTTCGGTTTTGAGGCCGTTACCCATGCCTGCAATGATTTTAATTTTCCTTCCCGGAAGCTGTTCCCCATCGTTATTGCCGCCGTGCTCGCGGGCGGGCTTATCTACATTCTGCTGGCGGCCATGAGCATTATGGCGATTCCTGCCGAATATTCCTCGTGGACGGAATACATGGCTAACAAGCGAGGACTTGACGGACTGGCCGGACTGCCCGTATTCCATAGCGTCTACAGTGTATTTGGCATGAAAGGACTGGCCGTTTTGTGCCTGTCCATCGCGTCCGCCATCATTACCAGCCTGTTGGGACTTTACCGCACCACCGGTTTTTTGCTGCAGTACATGGGCAGGCATGAAGTCCTGCCGACCTGGTTCAGCCGCGTTACTGCCGATGAAACGCCCCGCAATGCCATCATCTTTGTCATGCTCATTTCCCTGTTGATTCCTTTTTTGGGGCGCGTATCCATCGTATGGCTCTGCGATGTCATCACCGTAGTCGGTTCCGTAGCCTATGGCTATGCCTCCCTGTGCGCTTACCGGACAGCTTGCACAGAAGGCCGCCCCTTAGCTAAGAAGCTGGGACTTTTGGGCGTAGCCATTTCCGTTATTTTCTTCTTCTGCCCGCTCCTGCCGGGACTGCTGCTCGGCGGCTCCATGGAAACCGAATCCTACCTGATGCTGGCCATCTGGAGCCTTGTGGGCTTTGCCTATTACTGGTACACCTTTAAGACCGACAAGCGCAGCCGCTTCGGGCACAGCACCTCCATGTGCATTATGATTCTGTTCCTCAATTTCTTTGCCTCCAGCATCTGGCTCTGGCAGATTATGAAAAAACAGCTGCAACAGGCAGCCAACGGCTCTATAAATATCACCCATGACAATATCGCTATGGACAGCACCATCCAGATGGTGATGATTTTGCTTATCCTGCTTTTGATGGCCGATATCTTCATTACCATCAAACGCCGTGAACGGCAGATTGCCCAACGGCGCCATCAGCAAAGTGAGATGAACATTGCCCGCAACACGTTTCTGTCCAATATATCTCATGACCTGAACATTCCCATGGAGGCTGCCCAAGTCTCCATTCATCAGTCGCTGGAAAACTGTTCCATCTGTGCCACCTGCCCGGAGGAAAACTGTCCCCGCCGCATTCCCGACCGGCTGAACACCTGCCTCTGGCAGCTCGATGCCCATACCCAGCATCTGGGTGCTCTTATCGGCAGCATGATTAATCAGAAGGGTATCACCACCGAAGATGTGCAGGCCGGCACCGCCAATGTTCATCAACTGCTCCGGCATACAGAGACCATGGACTGGCGGCATGTGCTGCAGCATGCCAAAGACTTGTTTGCCATGCAGATGCAGGAAAAAAATATCTTTTTTGATGCCTATCCCATTGAACTGCCGCATCCCCGGGTAATCGGTGACGAACAGCGGCTGGAACGCCTGCTGATCAATCTCATCAGCAATGCCTGTGAATATACGCCCGCAGGCGGCGGGGTCATGGTCACGCTGCTGGAAACCGGTGCTGCCGCCGAAAAGGCCACCTACGAACTGCATGTAAACGATACCGGCACCAATATTCCCCAGGTCATCATCAGCCACATGGCTGACCCTGAACCTTTTGATGATGAAGCTGTCGATTTAAGCGGTCTGTGCATAGCCAAGGGGCTGGTGCAGATTATGGGCGGCACGCTGAAGATAAACACCTTGCCCGGACAAGGTGCAGGCAAGGATATCATCATTACCCTGACCATGCCGCTGGCTCCGGAGCCTCCGGCAGAACAACCATAAGGAGATGCTCGTATGAATGAACAATCCAATATCCGTCTTCTCTATCCCTTAAATGTCTGGGCGCTGTCCTTTGGCTGTGCCGTGGGCTGGGGGGCCTTCTTCATGATGCCGGGCAGTTTGTTTCTGCCCCTCGCGGGGCCTGTAGGCAGCATTATCGCCATCGCCATTGCCAGTATTGCCATGCTGATTATCGGTGCCAACTTCTGCAGGCTCGCACAAAAGTATCCGAATAACGGCGGCTTTTTCACCTATGTGCGGGAGGTCATGGGGTATGACCATGCTTTTCTGACGGGCTGGGCACTCCTTGTCGCTTATCTGTCCATTATGTGGGCCAACGCCACCTCCGTGGCGGTACTTATCCGCTATATTTTCGGCGATGCCCTGGTATGGGGGCTGTTCCACTACAAGGTGGCAGGCTTTGATGTCTACGGCGGGGAGGTGCTGACCACCCTTGCCGTAATCCTCATCTTCGGACTGTTTTCCGCTTACGGCGGGAAGACCAAACGACCGCTCAATACGCTGCTGGCGCTGGTTCTGCTTTTAGGACTCCTCCTGCTCTTTTTCGGGGTAACCGCTATGAGTCCGCAGCATGCCAGCTTCTATCCGCCGTTTGCGGCAGAGGGGTCACCCGGCTTGCAGATTTTCAGCCTGCTCATGCTCGCCCCCTGGATGTTCTTCGGCTTTGAATCCGTCACGCAGGGCGGGGCAGAATTCCGCTTCCCCGTGCAGCGCATTTGGCCGCTGATTATCGCTTCATCCGTCTGTATTTTCCTGGGCTTCAGCCTGCCCATTGCCATTTCCGTACTTTCCATCCCGCCGGAATTTGCCGGCTGGCCGGAATATGTAGGGGCGCTGTCTAACCTCAAGGGCTTTGATTCCCTGCCGGTATTCCACAGCGTCAGCACGCTTTTGGGTTCCGGCGGACTCATGCTGTTGACCGCTGTCGTCATTGCCGCTATGGCTACCGGTCTTATCGGCCTCTTTCGCGCCTGCTCCTTCCTGTTGCAGACCATGGCCCATGATCAGCTCCTGCCGGAAATCTTTGCCCGGCAGACGGAAAACGGCACGCCGCGCAACGC